>CAZDBQ010000019.1:0-5415 GCA_964503765.1 uncultured Planctomycetia bacterium
CTTTGCGGGGAATCGCGCAACGTGAGAATTACGGGTGCCGCGGATGAAACGCTTTTGGGAGAACTCGCATGAGGGCGATCGCGCTGGCGCTCTGTTTGGTTTTCTTAACTTCGGGGATTTCTCACGCTATTGGTGGGCCTACACGGACCAAGCGAGAGCGCATGAAGGAAGAGGCGAGGAATTTTGGACCCTCCGTGGGCGTGGCGTATGAAAAAATTCATGAAAATTTCTTAAAAGAAAATTATTCGGAAGTGGTTAGGCTGTCCAGCGACTATCTTGCCCCGGGTAGAACGAACAAAGACAACCGAGAGGACGTGCTCTACTTGCAGGCCTTAAGCCTTTTAAAGTTGAATCGCAGTCAGGAGGCGCGGGAGAGGCTAAAGGAGCTTGAAATTTTATTCGTCCCGATGGACCGCAAAGCAAGTGCCTCCGCCTCGTTGGGTGATTCCTATTTTTATGAAGGTAATTTTCCGTTGGCTCGCCAAAGCTATGAAGAAACATTGAGAAAATACCCCAACACCGATCAAACCGCTTATATCCGCGGCCAGCTATCCGAACTTTCAGCTAAGTTGGGGAGTCCGACGGGATTTTTGCCCATTTCACGATCACCGAAACAGTTCTCTTTGAATGAGAGGCCGCTTTTTACCGTTCAAGTAGGGTCCTTTTCCATGGAAAAAAACGCGAAAGCGCTTGTCAATAAACTAATCTTTCGCCGATACGACGCTTATCTTGAAAAAGATGAGTCTGACCGGATGTATCGCGTACGCGTAGGGAAGCTTTCCTCTCGCGAAGAAGCCTCGATGCTTGAATTGCGCCTAAAAAGAGAAGGCTATCCCACCAAGATTTACCCTTGAATCTGGTCCCTTCCCGACTTCTCGCAATTGTAGGCCCCACAGCCTCTGGCAAAACAGAGGTGGCCCTTGAAGTATCAAAGCTCCTGCCAGCCGAAATGATTTCCTGCGACTCGATGCAGGTTTACAAGTCGATGCCGATCACCACGCAGGCGCCTCCCAAAAAAGTGACGCGAGCGCTGAAGGCCCACCTGGTTTCGTTCCTAAGTCCCACGAAAGAGTACAACGCTGCTTTGTTTCGAAAAGACGCGCTTGCCTTGATTCAGAAGATTTCAAAAAAAAAGAAGGTACCGCTTTTGGCGGGAGGGACAGGGCTGTACCTTCGGGCGTTGTTGGATGGTCTTTTTGAATCGGATGAACACCCACTGTCCATCGACGAGCCGTTTAGAAAGAAACTGATAGCTGAACAGGAAAAGCACGGGGGAAATACTCTGCACAAGAAATTGGCTGAGGTGGACCCTGTCTCTGCCAAAAAAATTCACCCGAACGATTTCCGTAGGTTGGTCCGAGCGCTCGAGGTATTCCACCTGACTAAAAAACCCATGTCGCTTCAGAAGGCCAATCGAAAGGGGATACGTGAGGAGTTTGACTGCCGGATTTTTTTACTGAATCGCGAAAGGCCCGATCTTTATGAGCGGATCAATCGCCGGGTCGATGGAATGATCAAAGAAGGGTTGGTGGATGAAGTGCGAAAACTGAGGCGAAAGAAGCTGAGCCGCACCGCGGGGATGGCGCTGGGGATTCAAGAAATGGGCGCTTACCTTGATGGCAAGCTTTCATTGACCGAGGCAACGGAGCTTTTGAAAAAGAAAACGCGCAACTACGCCAAGCGCCAGCTCTCCTGGTTTCGCCATGAGCGGGGTGTCGAAGAAATTCTGGTAGCACCAGGCGAATCCGCCAAACAGATGGCTTCACGAATTTTGAAACTATTGGATCAATGAAAGAACGAGCTATTTTAGTTACGATTGATTTTGATTCGATGCGCCGAGAATCGGATGTGTCGGAAGTGTCGAGAGAATTGGAAGAGCTATCTCGATCGGCGGGTCTTTTGGTGGTTCAGAATCTTTTGATTCGTCAGAAAAGCCCTCAAGCACCGCTTTTGGTTGGACGAGGAAAAGCCGAGGAGTTTCGTGACCTTGTGGTGAAAGAAAAAGCGGATGTGCTTGTGTTCGACAGTAATCTCTCGAGTAGCCAGCAGAGAAACCTTGAGGAAATGGTTAAAGCAAAAACCATTGATCGAACACAGCTTATTCTCGATATTTTTGCTATGCGCGCAAGATCTACGGAGGGAAAGCTTCAGGTAGAGCTAGCCCAGTTAAAGTACCTTCTGCCGAGGCTGTCCGGAAAGGGCATTTACCTCTCAAGGCTGGGAGGCGGCGTGGGTACGAGAGGCCCGGGTGAACAGAAATTGGAGGTGGACCGCCGGCGGATACGCGAACGGATCGCGCGCCTCGGCAGGGAATTGAAGGATCTTGATAAGAGACGGCTGGCAAGCATCTACCGGAAGAAAGCCAAAGACTTGCCCTTGATCGCGATTGTGGGCTACACCAACGCTGGAAAATCGAGCCTTTTCAACGCGTTGACAAAATCTTCAGTGGTCGTGAAGGATAAATTGTTTTCAACGCTGGACACGACCACGCGACTTCTTGGGCTTCCTGGGAATCAAAAAGCCTTGCTGGTGGACACGGTTGGATTTGTCAGGGATCTTCCGCATCATTTGATCGAATCTTTTAAAGCCACTCTGGAAGAGGCCGTGCACGCCGATATTCTGCTCCACGTGGTGGATTCAAGTCGCCCGGACATCCGACATTTGGAAAAGGCTGTTCAAAAAGTTTTGGCTGAGTTGGGCGCTCAAGGGAAAGAAACCCTCCTTGTCTTAAATAAAAGTGATCTTTTGG
The DNA here is from genome assembly GCA_964503765.1 of uncultured Planctomycetia bacterium. Taxonomy (GTDB): domain Bacteria; phylum Omnitrophota; class Gorgyraeia; order 2-02-FULL-51-18; family 2-02-FULL-51-18; genus CAZDBQ01. Next base: position 2,750 of record CAZDBQ010000019.1, read on the forward strand.
ATGAAAACACCATGCGTGACTTTCGAGAAGATGGAAATTGGAAAGAGGGGGTGCTGGTTTCGGCGCTGACGCAGGAGGGGGTAGACAGCCTGGCTTCCAGGCTTTCGGAACGTTTAAATGAATTTCGTTACACGCGTGAATTTTTTATTCCAAAGGAACATTTAGGGATGGCTGGTTATCTCTATGAGGAGGGCGACGTCTTGCAAAGAAGGGATGAGGCGCAGGGGGCTTATTTAACGGTCAGCCTGTCCAGTAAAGCGGAGCGGGTATTTAAGAGCAGGCTAGACGGGAAAGCTCTCTCTTGACACGATAGGGGTTTGTGGTAAACTAGAATTAGCACTCAACAAGGTAGAGTGCTAGTAAGTGAGTTCTCCTGGAAATGGGCTGGAGGAGGGGGTCAAGATGGTAAATGAAGACGTAGCTTCAAGAAGGGACAGGATATTCGATGTCATTGTCCGTTCCTATATTGAGACGGCTGAGCCGGTCGCTTCTAGGACTATCTCCAAGCGTCACAACCTAGGTTTGTCTTCGGCCTCGATTCGTAACGTCATGGCTGACCTTGAGGACCAGGGCCTTTTGAGGCAGCCGCACACCTCAGCTGGCAGGGTGCCCACCGATAAAGGCTATCGTTACTACGTTGACCAACTCATGCAACCCGAGGAACTGACGAAGGAAGAGAAGGCCTGGGTCGTTAAAGAGCTTGAAAGGGTCAGAACGATAGAGGCTATGGCGGAGAAGGTATCCAAAATTATTTCTAAGCTCACAAGGAACGCGTCCCTCATTTATATCAAGAATCTCAAAAGGGTTTCTTTTCTCAACTATCTTCTTGAGGAATTGGTGGAAGCTCGGCGGCTCAATGATTTCTTCGAGGAGGACGCTGAATTATTTGTCGAAGGCGCTTTCCAGCTTTTTGAACAGCCCGAGTTTCACAGCGCCGATAAGATGAGGCTTTTTCTGCGGGCGTTTGACGAGAAGTATGATATCGTGCAGATATTCGTGAAGGATTTGAATGAGGAGGGGGTGCACGTGCACATCGGCCGGGAAAATGATTTGGGTGAGCTGGAAGATGTGAGTCTTGTGATCAAGGATTATTATTTGGCGGGCATTCCGATAGGCGGAGTGGCGGTGGTTGGGCCCACACGGATGTCCTACTCCAAAGTGGTTTCCGTCGTGGATTTTGTGGCCGACAGCGTCAGCGACGCGGTCCAAAGGTTTTAATTGAGCGTATGACAAAAGACAAAGAGGCGGAAAAAAAGGACGAGGGCGAAAAAGCGCCGTTGGAACAAGAAACTCCCAAGACCAAGGAGAAGGAGCATTGGGACCAGCTTTTGAGGCTCAAGGCGGATTTTGAGAATACGAAAAAAAGGCTTGAGCGCGATAAGCTGGATTCGATTAAGTTCGCGAACGAGAGACTGCTCATTGAGATATTGCCGATCGTGGACAATCTGGATAGGGCGATGGCCAGTCTGGATGAAGGCCACGACCCCGAAAAAGTAAAAAAGGGGCTTCACATCGCTCAGGAAGAGCTCCATCAGGTGTTGGAGCAGCATGGCGTGCAGGTGGTGAAGAGTGTCGGCCTGCCGTTTGACCCTGAGTTTCACGAGGCGGTGGCGGTGGCCGCCGACGCCGGAGATGTGGCGGACGGGACGATTGTGGATGAGATTCAAAGAGGGTATTTATTGAACGGGCGCTTACTTCGGCCAAGTCGAGTACGGATCGCCCAGAAACAAAAAGAATAACAATTTTACAAGGAGGATGAAATGGCTACGGAAAAAGTTATTGGCATAGATTTGGGAACGACAAATTCTTGTGTGGCAATCATGGAAAGCGGTGAGCCGGTCGTGATCGCGAACGCCGAAGGCGGCCGGACGACGCCCTCGGTTGTTGGTTTCGCCAAAAATGGCGAAAGACTTGTGGGCCAGGCCGCCAAGCGGCAGGCGATTACTAACTCCGAGAACACTGTTTTTTCCATCAAGCGGTTTATGGGGCGGCACCACAATGAGGTGCTCTCCGAGGAAAAGCTTGTTCCCTACAAAGTGGTGGAAGGATCGGGCGGAGACGTACGCGTGAAGATTGGGGACAAGGAGCACACGCCTCCTCAGATCTCGGCGATCATTCTTCAGAAAATGAAGCAAACGGCCGAAGATTATCTTGGCCAAAAAGTAACGAAAGCCGTGATCACGGTGCCGGCTTATTTTAATGACTCACAGCGACAGGCGACTAAGGACGCCGGAAAAATCGCGGGACTCGATGTGCTCCGAATTATCAATGAGCCCACCGCCGCGGCACTGGCGTACGGCCTGGACAAAAAGAAAAACGAAAAAATAGCTGTTTATGATTTGGGCGGAGGCACTTTTGATATCTCGATCCTTGAGATTGGGGACGGCGTGTTCGAGGTCAATTCCACGAATGGGGACACGCACCTTGGGGGGGATGACTTTGACCAACGGGTGATGGACTGGCTTGCCGATGAATTTAGAAGCCGGGAGGGAATTGATCTCAGAAAAGACCGCATGGCGCTTCAGCGCTTGAAAGAGGCCGCGGAAAAGGCTAAGTGCGAGCTTTCTTCTAATGTCCAAACGGAAATCAATCTGCCGTTCATTACGGCGGACGCGAGCGGACCAAAACATCTCACAATGACGCTCACGCGCGCGAAGCTTGAGCAG
>CAZDBQ010000020.1:0-5664 GCA_964503765.1 uncultured Planctomycetia bacterium
CTTTGCCAGGGATCTTAACGATTTCAGCCCATTCCATGTACTGGCGGCTCAAGCGGAACGTGTAAAAGAATGGGCACGCGATGGGCTTATGCTTATCGGCGACGCTGCGCATACTTGTTCGCCGGCGGGAGCCATAGGAGTTTCGGTGGCTGTGGCCACGGCTGTCGTGGCCTCGGACGTGATCGCAGACGCCTTGGAGGCCAAAGATCATTCGAAAGAGCGCCTATTACGTGTGCAAGAGCTCCGAGAAAAGGATGTCATGGAAATTCAAGGCATTCAGAGCCGGGCGGCTACTATCATCAACGCTCGCGGCATCTTCAGAAAATGGATTTCTTTTCTCATCTTGATGCTTTTGGCAAAAACGCGCATTTTTTCCAGAATTCAGCGCCGGCTAATGGTTGCAAAAGGACCGCTTCCGGTAAAACGCTGGGCTTAGATTTAGACATTGTGGTAGAGAAAGCAGTTGCGAAATTCGTCCAGTCGAGGGAGTTTTTAAATCCTAACCCCCTGTAATCTAAAAGGTTGCAGGGGGTTTTTGTTTGGAATAAACTTGTATCAGCTGGCTAACATGTCCCTGCGGGACGGGGTCCGGTATAGGTATATTAACTACAGGAGGAAATGATGAAACGTTTGATTTCGATGTGTCTACTTTCACTGGCTACCGTGTCCGTGGTGTTTGCAGAGGATGCGGTTCTTATGGCTGAAAAACCTCTTTTTGACCGACTGGGCGGGGAAGCTGCGATTACTGCTGTGGTCGATAAATTTGTTAACCGTGCGGCGGCTAATCCTGCCGTCAATTTTACACGTCAGGGGCAGCCTCGTACGTGGGATGCTAATTCCGAGAACGTTGTTATACTAAAAAAACGGCTTGTACAGTTTATAAGCATCGCGACAGGCGCACAGGACGTGACCTATGAAGGTAAAGATATGGTAGAAGCGCACAAGGGAATGAAGATAGCTAACGCTGAGTTTGACGCTTTGGCAGGTGATCTTGCAGCTACTCTTGATGAGTTTAATGTGCCTGAAAAAGAAAAAAATGAACTTATGAACATAGCAGGCTCCACGCGGGGTTCTATCGTCGAGGTTTAAGGTTGCCTGCAGACAGGCACTTCTCAGGTTTCCAATTTGCGGGTGTTCTGATGAGCGGATCCGGGAAACGTTCTTATGGAATGCTGATTATGTTCGTTGTCGGCTGCCTGGCGGTCGGTTTTCTGGGCAGCTTGGCAACATCTTCCAGTCTTCAAAGCTGGTATCCGGGTATTCGCAAGCCTCCTTTGAACCCGCCCAATTGGGTATTTGCCCCGGTCTGGAGCGTCCTTTACATCCTGATGGCTATTGCCGGTTGGCGCCTCTGGAACATTTCGTCGGCTCATCGCTTTCAGCTCAGGATGCTTTTTGTATGTCAGCTGGTATTCAACGCCCTCTGGTCACCGATTTTTTTTGGATTGCGAAATCCGCTTGCCGGGTTAGTCGATATTGTCCTTCTCTGGGTTGTGCTTCTGATGTTGACGTGTATGTCCTGGCGCGAAGATAAAGTATCGGGATTTTTGCTTGTGCCATATTTTTTATGGGTTAGTTTTGCGACTTACCTAAATGCGGCGTTATGGTGGCTGAATCGATGATCCAAAAAAAGAAATAATTTCGCAGAGAAGGCAGTTGCGAAATTCGTGCAGTCGAGGGAGTTTTTAATAAATAGGGGGAGGCCTTTTTGGCTTCCCTTTATTTATTTAGAACCTGATTGGAATATACAGCGTAGGCGTACGCGGGATCCTGTATCCAGGACCGGGTGAGAGACTGCCATTCACGACGTGCTTTTTCAAAATCCAACTTTGCCTGCTCTATCCGCTCGTGTGTGGCTTCTTGAAGATCATGAGAGTGGCCGGCCATAGACGCTGAAAGAGCGCGCCTTTGGGACTGGGCGATTGCCTCCCACGCCGACAGTTTTTGGGTAAGTGCTATGTATTGGGTTTGAAAGATCTCTTTTAGATGAGCAAACCTGTGAGGGTCCGTTATTACTGTGAACCGCTCGGAAACTGTTTGATTCTCCGCGGCAAGTTTTGCTTCCAAGATACTGAATTTTGAGACCCGCTTCAAATCCCAGGCCATCCCCGTCCGCGCCAATAAAGCGATGACCCACTTGCTTGGGTCCCATTGATACCGGCGGACTCCGTTCCGGTAATCTGTCGGAAAGCGGTGATGAAAATTATGATAACCCTCTCCGTTCGTTAATAACGCCACAAACCAGTGGTCTTTGGCTGTCGCGTGAATATCGTAAGTAGCTTTCCCGAAGGTGTGACAAACTGAGTTGATGCAAAATGTCGCGTGATAAACGAAAGTAACCCGGAAAAACACGGCAAGGATGAGCGCCCCAAGCGCGTGCCCCATCAGGGCTCCTAGAAACACCGGAAAGAGGATGCCGGCAAAGAGGCTCCATAGGGCGTAGTAACGGTGTTGGTGCATGACCATCTTATTTTTTAGGAGATCCTTGGCGTTTTCGAAGTCGGGTTCCTGTTTCCACAAGGTCATCCACCCGATATGGGCATACCAAAATCCTTTTTTGATACTGTAAGGGTCGGCTTCTGTATCCACGTAGCGGTGATGGTCGCGGTGACCTGAGGCCCAGATCAGCGCCGTCTGTTCGAATGCCGCCGCCCCGAAGAAAAGGATCAGAAATTGGATGATCGGATTCGTCTTGAAGGTTGTGTGTGCGTAATGACGGTGGTAACCGACCGTGATCCCCATTCCCGTCGCCACGACGAAGAATAGAGTCAAAAGGATCTCAGGAAGCGAGATCCCAAAACGGTGGAAATACCAAGGTGTTCCTATCAGCGCTCCCAGCGTCGTGGTCGCGAAGAAGGCGATGGTCGTCCAATTGTACCCTTTTACCATTCTCGTGCCTGTATTCACTAAAATTCCCCCCTCCAATAAGGGTTTTATTGTACCATATCCATGAAGGTTCATCACCCAAAGGTCAGAAATAGCTTTTAATTTAACCCAAAACGAATAGTTCGAACTATAACGAAGACATCCTCCGATTCTCCGAAAAAATAATATGGCACTGATCAGTATTCAGGAAGTCTCTTTAGCTCTGGGCGGCCCGCTCCTTTTTGACAATATCAGCCTGCAAGTTCAGTCTGGCGAGCGCGTCGCGCTGCTTGGCCGTAACGGCGTAGGGAAAACTACGCTCATGAAAGTCATGGCGGGCCAGATGAAAGTCGATGGAGGGGAGGTCGGCTACCAGAAAGGGATTAAAATCACACACCTGCTTCAGGAAGTCCCCGCGGACATTACGGGCAACGTATTTGATATTGTCCTTTCCGGCCTGCCGGAACGCGTGAAACTTCTGGGTGATTTTCATCATTTGCATCACAGGCTGGAGACGGAATACACTCCGCAGCTCATGAGTCAGCTGGATAAATTGCAAGCGGAAATGGACCGTACCCATGGGTGGGAAACCCAGCGCCAAATTGAGGATGTCATTTCGCACATGAAATTGGATCCCGAAAGCAACTTCGAACAATTATCCGGCGGACAAAAAAGAAAAGTTCTTTTGGCCAGGGCGCTCGTCCTGAAACCGGACGTGTTGCTCTTGGACGAGCCGACAAACCATTTGGATATCGAGTCGATCAATTGGCTTGAAAGTTTTTTAAAGGAATATACTGGAACCATTTTATTTGTGACGCACGACCGCATGTTCATGACACGCTTGGCGACCAAGATCGTGGAGCTCGACCGCGGGAAACTTTATAGCTGGACCTGCGATTATCCGACATTTTTAGAGCGTAAAAAGCTGGCGCTTCATGCTGAGGCCATGGAGTGGGAGCAGTTTGACAAGAAACTCGCTCAGGAGGAAATTTGGATTCGCCAGGGGATCAAGGCACGCAGGACCCGTAACGAGGGCCGCGTTCGAGCGCTCGAGCAGCTTCGTGAAGAGAAAAAAGCTCAGCGTCATATCCTTGGAAAAGTCCGAATGAAGGCGCAAGAGGCGGAGCGCTCAGGTCAGGTCGTGACCAAAGCCGACAACATCCATCTTTCTTTCGGAGAAAAATGCATTATCAGGGATTTCTCAGTCCGGATCATGAAGGGCGATAAAATCGGCGTGATCGGGTCCAACGGCTCCGGCAAAACCACACTTTTGCGGGCCCTCCTTGGAAAAATTCCCCCTCAATCAGGGTCGGTGACGTTGGGAACCAACCTCGCCATTTCTTACTATGACCAGCTGCGTGAGCAGTTGGATGAAAATAAGTCAGTGATAGAAAATATCTGCGGCGAAACCGATACGGTGACTGTTGACGGCAAGCCTCGCCACATCATGGGCTATTTGCAGGAATTTCTTTTTTCTCCCGACCGTGCCCGCACCAAAGTTAAAGTACTCTCAGGCGGCGAACGTAATCGCCTCCTATTGGCACGGCTTTTTACCAAGACTTCCAATTTGCTCATCATGGATGAGCCTACCAACGATCTTGACGTAGAGACTCTGGAGCTTCTCGAGGAACTTCTTATTGGTTATTCCGGCACTCTGATTTTGGTCAGTCACGACCGCGCGTTTCTAAATAACGTCGTGACCTCTACGATTATTCTTGAGGGGAATGGCGTGATTTACGAGCATCCCGGCGGCTACGATGATTGGCTAAACCGCCGTAAGGATAAAGTGGAAGAAAATGAGCCGCCGCGGAAAGAAGAAAAAGCAAAACAGGAAATTGAGCCGGCCGTAAAGCCGGCGAAGCCGAAAAAGCTTACCCTAAAAGAAAAGAAAGAGCTCGAAAGCATCCCCGCGACCATCGAAAAACTGGAGGCCGAACAGGCGCAAATTATCGAAAAGATGGCCAATCCTCATTTCTACATGAAAGATTCTAGAAAAATCACCGAAACCAAATCCCGCCTGGCGGCCATCACAGAGGAGCTCGCCAAAGCATACGATCGTTGGGAAACTCTGGAAAAAGGAAGGGCTGGTTAGGCTGAGTGTAGGGCTCTTGCGCCAGCTCTTCGGTATGCCCGGTATTCACGCCAGCTGATTTCTCCGTTTTGGATGGAGTAGTTTTCAGTAAGCGATAAAAACTCAATGTACGAAAGCACCTGACTGCGATCATCTGTATCGGATTGGGGAGCAGGTTCAATCGCCGCTTGCTGCGGTAGAGTGCCGGGAGCGGAAACCGCAGGTTGCGCGGGTACGGGAAGGGTTTCAACCGCCATCTGTTGGTTGGCGGCCGTCTCATGAAGCTTGGCAAGCGAATCCACCGCTTTTGTGGCGCTCGTCCCGCCATCGGGAGCGTTATTTGGAAGAAGGAACCTTTTAACCCCCAGCAATGTCACAAATACCAACCCCACGATTAACAAAATACTAATTTTATATTGCTTCATTTTTTTACCCCTTTTTGAAGTGGCTGTATCGTTTAAAAGAGTGGTTCGAATCTTAATTGCAATATACTCGTCCTTTTTTTATGTGTCAAGAATATTACCTGTTCCTGCCTGAAAAATAGTGACTTTAAGGGTAGTTGGGTATACGATAATTTCAAAATGGACACGATTTCCCAAGTCATAAATCTCTCCAACTACACCTATAATCCCCATGTATTGCCCGTTTTTTTGGTGGGGGCGCTGGTTTTCATCCTCGGGATCGCGGTGCTTATTCGCGAACGCTGGTCAGCGGTCAGCCTAACATTC
>CAZDBQ010000021.1:0-8106 GCA_964503765.1 uncultured Planctomycetia bacterium
AAAGAAGTAGGGGAACAGATCATAACCTGATTTCCCATAATAAGTTATGGGAGTGACAGGGTTTAAAGGGGCCAGGCCCCAGAGGAGATCACGTGGAAAGAAAAGTATTGGGTAGAGGATTAGAAGCGCTTATCCCGGCCGATGCCCAAGGATTTCGTGAAAAAGTCCAGATGCTTAAGACGTCTCAAGTACAGGCTAGCCGTTTTCAGCCTCGTCTTAATTTTTCTCCTGAGAAAATTGAGGAACTTGCCCAATCCATAAAAGAGAAGGGTGTCATCCAGCCAATTTTGGTGAGAGTCGCCGAGGGTGATAATTTTGAATTGATAGCGGGTGAGAGACGTCTTCGTGCCGCTAAACATTTGGGGCTTACGGAAATTCCAGCGATCGTGCGTCGTGTGGCGGACGCGGATCTTCTTGAGATGTCCATCATTGAAAATATTCAAAGAGAAGAACTCAACGCGCTTGAGGAAGCTAAGGCTTATCGGAGGCTTGCCCAGGAGTTTGGATTTAGCCAGGACTCCATCGCGCAGCGTGTGGGAAAAGACAAATCATCTATATCTAACCTATTGAGAATACTTAACTTACCAGAAAAGATACAGGACTATCTGACTAAGAATTTCATTACGTTTGGGCACGCGAAGGCACTTCTTTCGCTAGTCGATCCCAAACGGCAGATCACGTTTTGTGATCAGATTATTGAGCGTAATCTGTCCGTGCGCCAGGCAGAATTGGCCGTTACCAATACGATCCGCGCCAAAAACCGTCCTCGGACACCGTCGGCTGCCCAGGATACGGATATAAAGAGCCTTGAAGAGAGACTTCAGCATGCGCTGGGAACGAAGGTGCGTATCACTCATGGAAAAAAGCGTGGGAAGATTGAAATTGAGTACTATTCGCTGGAAGATCTTGACCGCGTGCTCAAGCTCTTGGGAGCCAAATAAGCGATTGACAATAAAAAAGCTATCTTTTAGACTAGCAGTTCGCTAACTATCTAAAATAGAATAGGTTAACGATGACCGAGGCCTCCGCGCTGAGCGCGAATAATCAAAAAAAGAAGGAACTTATGCAAGAACCAACACTTATACTCGTGAAGCCGGATGGATTGCAGAAATCTTTAACAGGCAATATCTTGTCGAGGCTTTCCGAATCGAAACTTACTATTATCGCCGCCAAGATCAAGGAAGTGACTCGTGAGCTGGCCGAGGACCATTATTGTCATATGAAGGAAAAGCCCTTTTTTGAGGAGATTGTGAAATACCTTATGGGGGAGTATCACACCAAGCGGGTCATGGCGGTTGTTTATTACGGTGAGGACGCGATTCAAAAAGTAAGAAAAATTTGCGGGGCTACCAATCCCGAAGAGGCGGCGCCCGACACGATTCGCGGGTCGTTTGGCCGCATTACGACAAAGGGAGTTTATGAAAATGTGATTCACGCCTCCGGCAATCCTGAGGATGCACAGCGCGAAATCAAGCTGTGGTTTGAACCCGACGACATCGTCAGTAATCTATTCCCCACCAAAGAATTAATTATCCCGCAGCAGAAGAAAAAAGTATGGGCTTGAAGTGATCAGAAGTATGACGGGGTTTGGGCGTTGTGAGCTCAAATCCGCGCAAGGCCATATCCGAGTTGAAATAAAAACAACCAACCACAAGTTTTTTGAGATTTCCTCGCGGCTGTCCAATCACTTGACGGAGTTTGAAGACAGTCTTCGTAAGCGTATCTCGCAGGAGATAAGACGGGGGAAGATTAATCTTTTCGTTACGAGCCCGGACCCTTCTGTTTTCTCAAGCCGGCTGGTTCTCAACGAAGCGCTCGCCAAAGAAGTATTTCACAAGATCCAAAGGCTTAAGGGAGTACTGAAACTGGGCCGTCTCTCATCAGATGGGGCCGAATTTGAAGGAAGGGTTTTGAGAGAAGTGCTGCGATACCCCGATGTTTTAACGAAAGACGTTTCCTACAATATGCAGGGCGTATTTTTTCGGGATCTTGAAAAAGCGGTTTCTCTGGCGCTGGCCCATCTTAGGAAATCGAGAGTCTTGGAAGGGAAGGCACTCGAAAGAGATCTAAAAAATCGTTTGGGGGAGATTGAGAAACCCCTGAAGGCTATTCAGAAAAAAATTCCGGCTCTCGCGAAGGCGTTTAAGAGCGTTCTAGAAAAGAAGGCGAAAGAATTTTTAAAAAATGGCGAAGTCGACCGTGAGAGGCTGACACTCGAGGTAGCGCTCTACGTGAAAAATGAGGATATCTCTGAAGAGGTCACTCGTCTTAAAAGTCACATCCACGCGATGAAGAAAACCCTCCAGGAAAGCGGAGAAGTGGGCAGAAAAATAGATTTTATAGCGCAGGAGATGTACCGGGAATCCAACACGATGGGTGCCAAGTCTAGTGATGTGTTGATCTCTAACCAGGTGATCCAGATAAAGAGCGCGATTGAAAAAATTAGGGAGCAGGCTCAAAATGTTGAGTAAACAAGGACGCCTCTTCGTGATCGCGGCTTCTTCCGGGACAGGGAAGACAACACTCGCGCGCGAGCTTTTGAAAGAGGACAAGAATCTCGTTCAATCTATTTCTTACACAACCAGGCCACCCCGGCCCTCCGAACGGAACGGCGAAGATTATTATTTTGTGACGAAAAGAGAATTTCTGGAGATGAGGAAAAAAGGGGCGTTTCTCGAGTGGGCGAACGTATTTGAGCGGTTTTACGGGACTCCCAAAAAAGAGGTGGAGGCCCACCAGAAGCGTGGGAGAAACGTGTTGCTTCTTATCGACGTGCAGGGCGCACGCAAAGTGAAAGAAAAAAAAGCCGACGCAGTTTTTATTTTTTTGGCGCCTCCCTCGCAGGAAGAATTGAAAAAACGCTTAAAAAAACGTGGCACCGAATCGTCCCGTGAGATCGCCAAGCGCCTGCGTGTGGCAACAACGGAAATGCGGGGGCTGAACGCGATGTACAACGGCCGCTACCTTTGCGACTACCGCATTGTAAACCGCGAACTCGTGGCCGCGCGCGAGGTTTTGAAAGCGATCATCCGCGCCGAAAGCATGGTGACTCATGGAAAGCGTTAAGAAAAATATTTTGCTCGGGGTTAGCGGTTCCATCTCCGCCTACAAGGCCTGTGATCTCATCACGGACCTGAAAAAAGAAGGATTTTCTGTGAGGGTAGTGATGACTAAAGACGCGCATCACTTCATCACGGCACTCACACTGCAAAGCTTCGCGGGAAAAGAAATCGTCGAGGACTTTTTTTCGCTTGGGGGAAGAACCAAGCCTGTTCACATTGAGCTGGCGAAAGAAGCGGATCTTATTTTGGTGGCTCCCGCGAGCGCCGACATTATCGCGAAACTCTCTCATGGGCTCGCGGACGATGTATTGGCGTGCACGGTTTTGGCAAGCGACGCGCCGCTGGTGATTGTCCCCGCGATGAACGAAAAAATGTACGCAAACAAGTTTACGAAGGAAAATATTCAGCGTCTTGAGAAAAACGGCGCCACGTTTGTTGACCCCATTCACGGGCACTTGGTCTGCAGTGACGAGGGAATGGGGCACATCGCCGAAAATCAATCAATCTTGAAAGCGGTGAAAAGTCGTCTTTCGTCCAAGAAGTCATCGTAATGCGTCTTCGTTTTCTCATCGCTTCTGGCCCCACGCAGGAACCTTTGGATCCGGTCAGGTATCTTTCAAATAATTCTACGGGTGTCATGGGGCGCCACCTCGTAGGTGCGGCCAAAAGACGCGGGCATCAGGTCACGCACGTGGAATCACCGCGCGACGCGCGAACGGCAAGGGATCTTGAGAACAAACTTCGGGCGCTTCTACCCAAGAATGATGTGCTTGTGATGGCTTCGGCAGTCTGCGATGTCCGGCCAGCCTTGTTTTCTAAGGTGAAAATAAAGAAGGAAAGATTGTCGGCCATTGCTGTGGTGAAAAATCCCGATATTTTAGCGGGATTGGCAAAAAAAAAGAAAAAAGGCCAGATTTTCATAGGTTTTGGGCTTGAGTCAGACCAAATGAAAGAGAACGGCTACAAAAAGCTTAAATCAAAAGGACTGGAACTCATTGTCCTTCAAAGGGTTACAAAAAGTGAAACCCCGTTCGGTGAGAAACCGATTCAAGCGCTGGTGATGGATAAAGAAAAGCACTGCAGAGAATTTAAGTCGATCTCAAAGAAGAGACTGGCCGGCTTTTTGGTCCAAGAGGCCGAGAAGCTCTCACGGCTAAAAATCGCGTGACTAAAAAAACCCTTTTTGCTACATTAAAGAGTTCTCGAATTTATTTTATAAGGTTTTATCTATTAAATAGTTATGAAAATGGCGAGCCAGTGGCCAAAGCGGGTAACGGCAATCATTTTGGCGCGATGGCCGAGTAGTTAGGCAGCGGTCTGCAAAACCGCGTACACCGGTGCGAATCCGGTTCGCGCCTCCATAACTGTTCGCCTGGTTTTGGGCGAGTGGTGGAATGGCATACACGACAGACTTAAAATCTGTTGGGCTTCGGCCCATGAGGGTTCGACTCCCTCCTCGCCCATAACTTTATGGTTGGAGAGTCGACCGCGATTGACAGAAGGTTTTAGGGCAATTAGCTCAGTTGGTTAGAGCGTTTCCTTGACATGGAAAAGGTCACAGGTTCGAGTCCTGTATTGCCCAATTTTTGCAGGACTTAGGGAAATTAGATGGCTAAAGTAGCGGAAAAATATTCAGAACTCGACAAACTTCGCCACTCCTGCTCGCATGTTCTGGCGCAGGCGGTGAAGCGGAAGTATCCCCACGCGAAGCTGGGGTTCGGGCCGCCGGTGGAGGAAGGTTTTTACTATGACATTCATCTGCCGGAGCCGTTGAACGAAGAGGATTTGAAGGCCATCGAAGACGAAATGGCCAAGATCGTCAAGGCGAATTACACGTTCGAGAAAAAAAACGTTTCGCCGGACGAAGCACGAAGAATTTTTAAAGACAAGAACGAGACCTTTAAGCTTGAAACCGTTGACCAGCTGGCTGGGCAGGAAGAGCTTTCAATCGTCGTCGACGGCGATTTCACGGATCTTTGTAAATACCCGCACGCGGAAGCGACAGGGCTCATCAAGGCGTTTAAGCTCACCAGCATCGCCGGCGCCTACTGGAAGGGGATCGAGACCAATCCCGTAATGCAACGGATCTACGGGACGGCGTTTTTTTCGCAGAAAGATCTCGACGCGTATCTTAAAATGCGCGAAGAGGCTAAAAAACGCGATCACCGGAAGATTGGCAAGGAGCTCGACTTTTTTTCGGTCCAAGAGGACGGCGGTCCGGGGCTTATTTTTTACCACCCGAAGGGCGCGCTTCTACGCTACCTCATCGAGCAGTTCGTTAAAGAGGAGCATTTAAAGCGCGGGTACGATTTTGTGATTGGGCCGCAGATCTTAAAAAGTGATATCTGGGTTCGTTCGGGACATTTTTCGTACTACAAACAGAACATGTTTGTCTTCAAGACTGAGGACGAAAAAGAGTACGCGATCAAGCCGATGAACTGTCCCGGCCACATGCTGATTTTCGGGACCAAAGGCCGCAGTTACCGCGATTTGCCGTTACGGTTTTTTGAAATGGGCAATGTCTGCCGGAACGAAAAGACCGGCGTCCTGCACGGGCTTTTACGCGTACGGAATTTCACGCAGGACGACGCGCATATTTTTTGCATGCCCGACCAGCTTGAAAAAGAAATCGCGTCCGTGATAGATTTTACGTTTTTTGTGCTCGACACGTTTGGGTTTAAAGAGCGCGAGATCGAGCTCAGCACCCGCCCGACGGACTCGATTGGGACCGACGCGGATTGGGAGCGCGCGACGAGCGCGTTAAAGGGCGCGCTTGATTCCAAAGGTATTTCGTACAACGTGCATGAAGGCGAGGGCGCCTTCTATGGCCCTAAGATCGATGTGAGAATCAAGGACGCGCTGGGACGCGCGTGGCAATGCAGCACGATCCAGTGTGATTTCGCGCTGCCGGAACGATTTGAGTTGGAATACACGGGCGCCGACGGGCAAAAACACAGGCCGGCCATGTTGCACCGCGCGATTCTAGGCAGTGTGGAGCGATTTATGGGCACTCTCTTGGAGCATTACTCCGGGGCCTTGCCGCTGTGGCTTTCTCCGGTGCAGATTCATGTGATTCCCGTGGCTCAGGCCCACGACGAGTACGCCCAGAAAATAGTGAAAGAGTTTTTAGAGGCTGGCTTTCGTGTGGAACTTAAAGTCGCCGAAGAAACACTGGGAGCCCGCATTCGGAACGCGCAGAACGAAAAGATTCCCTACATGATTATCCTGGGGGATAAGGAAATACAGGCCGAAAAGATTGCGGTGAGATCCCGCGTTTTGGGAGATCAAGGTCAGACAACGCTTTCTGACTTTGTGACGAAAATAAGAGAAGAAGCGGATAAGAGGGTGGTGTAGTACAACGGAGGTAGTTTCATTTCAAGAAGCCATATACGCATTAATGAAGGGATTCGCGTCCCTCAGGTAAGACTGATAGATCAGGATGGAAATCAGGCAGGGGTAGTCGCCATTGATCAGGCGCTACGGATGGCCAAAGAGGCGGAGTTGGATCTGGTGGAAGTAGCGGGCCAGGCGTCTCCTCCGGTTTGCCGGATCATCGACTTCAGTAAATTCAAGTACGACCAGGCAAAGAAGGAAAAAGAGGCCCGTAAGAAGCAAAAGGTCATTCATCTCAAAGAGATTAAGTTTCATCCCTTTATCGAAGAGCATGATTACCAGGTAAAGTATCACAACCTGGAACGGTTTTTGAAACAGGGGGATAAAGCCAAGATCACGATGGTATTCCGCGGGCGGGAAATGAACTACGTTTCGACCGGAAGAAAGGTTTTGGAACGCTTGGCGCAGGAAATCGCCGCGATCGGGGAAGTGGAAAAAGCCCCGTATATGGAAGGCAAGATGATTACAATGATCATTATGCCCAAATAATTTAATGAAAAAGCATACTTTTTAATTAAATTATTCAATAACGAGAGGATAAAATGCCGAAACTCAAAACGAATAAATCAACGCAAAAACGCTTTCGCGTCACCAAGAGCGGAAAGTTTAAAAAGATGCGCGCGGGAAAGCGCCATCTTTTACAAGGGAAGTCTAGCAAGCGGAAAAGACACTTGAGACAAAGTGATCTTGTCAGCACTGGGATGGAAAAACAATTAAGGAGGTTAATGCCCTATGCCTAAAGCTAAAACAGTACCGGCGGGTAGACGTCGCCGCCGTAAATTTCTAAAACGCGCCAAAGGTTTTGTCGGAGGCCGCCGCAAACTTTATAGGACAGCCCGTGAAACCGTTCAGCGCGCCCTGGCGTTCGCGACACGCGACAGGCGTGACAGCAAAGCGACTATCCGGAGACTTTGGATTACCCGAATCTCCGCCGGCGCTCACGAAAATGGAATAAACTACAGCCGTTTTATAGACGGTTTGAAGAAAGCGAAGATCCTATTAGACAGAAAGGTTCTCGCGGATATAGCCCACAACGATAAAAAAGTGTTTAGCCAGCTCGTTGATATCGCCCAAGGGAAGTGAATAAGTTAAAAGGTTTAAAAGTTTAAAAGTTAAAAATAGTTTAAACCTTTTAACCATTAAACTTTTAAACTGGTCTATTTATGATTGAAGCGCTAAAGAATCTTGAAAAGGACGCCCAAAACGAAATAGCCCTTCTGTCGGATCCTAAGCTTCTTGGGGATCTAAAGGTAAAATACCTTGGGCGAAAAGGACTTTTCACGTCCGTGACGACGCGGATTTCTGAAGTCGCCCCTGATGAACGGCGTTTGGCTGGCCAAGAGATGAACCGCGTCAAACAGGCGCTTGAGGAACTCTTTCTCACGAAAGAGAAATCTTTTAGCTCCGTAAAGGGCTCTTCTCAGAGAAAGTTGGACACGACGATGCCGGGGACTTTCCACGCCCCCGGAAGCCTTCATCCCTTGACCCAGGTGACGTTGGATATCACGGCAATATTTGAGCGTCTGGGTTTTAGCATTGTTGACGGCCCTGAAGTCGAGACGGAATATTATAACTTTGAGGCGCTCAATATTCCTCTGGAACACCCGGCGCGGGATAGTTTCGACACGTTTTACCTTGAAAACGGAAAACT
>CAZDBQ010000022.1:0-7495 GCA_964503765.1 uncultured Planctomycetia bacterium
TCCGGCATTCAATACATCCGCGTTGGCGGAAAGCTTATGGGCTAACATGGAAATTCTACTCTCGTTTATTGGCGCGTTTCTTTTGGGCTCCATCCCCACAGGGTATCTGGTGGCTAAATATTTTAAAAAAATCGATATCCGTGAGCATGGCAGCGGGAACGTGGGCGCCACCAATGTGTCCAGGGTGCTCGGGCGAGGCCTTGGTCTGTCCGTGTTTGCGATTGATGTCGCGAAGGGCCTTTTACCAGTTATTGTTTTCACGAACGTGTTTGGACAAACACCCGCATTGGAAGGCTGGAATGCCTGGGTGGGGTTTGGGGCAATTCTGGGGCATATCTACACACCCTTTCTAGGGTTTAAGGGAGGCAAGGGGATTGCTACGGGCGCTGGGGTTGTTTTGGGCAGCGCTCCCTTGGTATTTGTTCTGGCGATTTCTACTTGGGGCCTTTTCTTCCTGGCGACGCGGATTGTTTCGCTCTGCTCGCTCGTCGCTTTAGTGGTTCTGACCACTTGCGCCCTGTTTTTTCCTCTTGATGTAAAGGTGAAGGTTTTTCTAATTACCATTTCAATTTTGGGGGTTTGGACTCACCGGTCTAACATTTCACGTCTTTTGAGTGGGGAGGAGAAGGCTAATATTAAGCGATAAAATAGTTAGATAAGCCTTGAAGACCTATTGTTTTGAATGTATAATTCAATCAGAGCAATTTTTTTTAGACAGCTTCTTCAATATTTTTAATATGTCATATTGGATAGGCTGGGGGAAGGATAGTGAGCGAAATGAGAGAAATTTTCATAAAAACAACAACGTCTGGCAACCACAAGCGCAAGAATCTCGCGATCACCGAGATTATAAACCAGGATGGTTTTACGGCAAAGGCCGAGAAGAAATACGCCTACTATGTCTCTGAACAGAATCCGATAGGCGACCCTGAAGACCTCAAGCACTGGATGGCTAGCCAAGCTCAGGGCTACCAAAAAAAGAACCGGCACGTCTCCATCCGAAAGACCTATGACTGCAAGACGGGTGTGGGGCAGATGATTTACAGGGTTATTGGAAGTTTTTATGTGATTCAAAATTTACACATCTTCGCGGTTGTCTTCATGCACAGCATAAAATTCGACATGCTTTCCGGAAACTTACCTCACCCTAAGTTCTAGCGTCCGCACGACCCTAAAGTCCTCGTTTGGCCAGAATTTAAATTGATTATTCACAGGGCCTTTGCTATACTTACTCTCTTGTAAATTTCATCCAAGTTGAAATCTTAAGTCTATATGGCGCATAAGGATATAAAAATTGGGGTCTTGGGTGACGGAGGGTGGGGAACCACTCTTTGTCTCTTGCTTGCGGGACAGGGCTACCCCGTTGAGCTCTGGGGCGCCTTTCCAAAATACGTCGAGACGGTTCGGAAAAAAAGAGAAAACGTAAAATTTCTCCCAGGCTTTAAAATCCCCAAAAACGTCACTCTTTCCTCTGATATTCATGAGACATCTAAGCGTTGCGATATTCTCGTTTTGGCCGTCCCGTCACAATTTATGC
Source organism: uncultured Planctomycetia bacterium (assembly GCA_964503765.1). GTDB lineage: Bacteria > Omnitrophota > Gorgyraeia > 2-02-FULL-51-18 > 2-02-FULL-51-18 > CAZDBQ01. Next base: position 1,538 of record CAZDBQ010000022.1, read on the forward strand.
GCAGTGTCGTCCGCAAGATAAAAAATGACAAGATTCATCACAAACCCCTGGTAGCCGTGGCGAAGGGCATTGAGACAAAAAGCCTTAAAGTGATGTCCCAGGTCATTCATGACGAGCTTGGCAAAGTAAGTCTCTGCGTGTTGTCGGGGCCTACGATCGCCCGAGAAGTTGCCCTTAAAAAACCCGCGGCGGCGTCGCTAGCATCCACCAACCTGCAGCTAAGAGCCAGGATTAGAAAAATATTCATGACGGATTATTTCAGTCTTTTTGAGAGCGACGATGTGCTGGGTGTGGAGCTTGGCGGATCGCTAAAAAACGTCATCGCGATATCCGCCGGGATTGTGGAAGGCCTGGGTTACGGGTCGAACACCCAGGCGGCGCTGCTGGCCAGAGGGGTGGCTGAAATGGCTCGTTTGGGCCATGCGATGGGAGCCCGGCGGGAAACATTTATGGGTTTGAGCGGGTTGGGTGATTTGGCGACGACCTGCCTTAGCCATCACAGCCGAAACCGCTGGCTAGGCGAAGAAATTGGCAAGGGCAAAAGCCTAAAAAATATTCTGAAAGGGACCGAGATGGTGGTGGAAGGCGTTGACACCTGCGAGTCCGCCTACCGGTTGGCAAAAAAATTTAAAGTATCTATGCCCATCATTGAAGCGGTGAACGGCATTCTTTTTAAGGGTCATGATCCGCGTGAGGCGGTCAAGGCATTGATAAAACGCGAACCACACAGGGAGCTTGATTAAAATAATTTAAGATTTTAAATTTTACATTGTCTTTACGGGGTGTGGCTCAGCTTGGTCCAGAGCGCTTGCTTGGGGTGCAAGAGATCGGAGGTTCGAATCCTCTCACCCCGACCATAATTGTTGGGTATAATGGGTCGGAGGATTCGAAGAGAGCCGCTGAGCCTACTAATATAGGCGACGTCACATAAATTGACGTCGCGACTATCGAGGCGGCGAATGGCCGACCGAAGCCGAGCAATCTTGCGAGGCGGAGGCGCCGAATCCTCTCACCCCGATACTTTCAATTAAAAATGAAGAGCGAAAAATGAAGAATTCTAAAACGGTTAACATTGGGTTATTGGGTCTTGGTACAGTGGGGACGGGTGTGGTTAAGATCCTACAGTCTCAGTCCAAAGCCATTGAGAGAAAAACCGGTATCCGCCTAGTGCTGAAAAGAATTTGCGTGAAGTCTCTTTCCAAGAAAAGAGCCGTTAGGGTCCCCCGGGGAATTTTGGGCACGGACGCGAACGCTTTGATTAACGACAAGTCCATCCACATTGTGGTGGAGCTCATTGGCGGCATTCATCCGGCCAAGGAAATTCTACGCAAGGCGTTTGCCGCCGGAAAGCATGTCGTGACCGCCAACAAGGCGCTCCTGGCCGAAGAGGGGGGCGTAATTTTTGGCGAGGCCACTAGACTCTCCAGAAAATTGGGGATTGAGGCAAGTGTGTGCGGGGGCATTCCGATCATTAAATCCATCAAAGAAGGCCTCGCGTCTAACGACATCACGCATTTTTTAGGAATCGTCAACGGCACCTGCAACTACATCCTGACGTCTATGTCTTCCGGCACGGTTGATTTTAAATCGGCGCTTCGTCAGGCTCAGTCGAAGGGTTACGCCGAAAAGAACCCCAAGCTGGATATTGAGGGCATTGACTCCGCGCATAAATTAGCCATCTTGGCCCGTCTCGCGTTCAGGTCAGAAATCCCGTTTAAATCCATTTCGGTGGAGGGAATTAAATCGCTTTCCGCGGAAGACGTTGAGTACGCCAAAGAGCTGGGCTATACGGTCAAGCTGCTCGCGATCGGCAAAAAGCTGAAAAACGGGCTGGAGCTTCGCGTGCATCCGACGATGCTTCCGGTGCATCACCCGCTTTCAAATGTCGACGGAGTTTATAACGCTGTTTTTATCCATGGGGATCAGGCGGGCGACTTGCTTTTTTACGGCCGCGGTGCCGGAATGTACCCGACGGCAAGTGCGGTCATCAGCGATATCATCGACATCGCAAAAAGAATTTCAGGTCAGGTGGATTTGAAGTCGCCTGTGCCGATTCATCCCGAAAAAGCAAAGGTGCTTCCGATGGACGGCATTGTTTCCAAATATTATCTGCGTTTTCAGGTGGCGGACAAGCCGGGAGTTCTTGGGAGCATCGCGCAGACACTCGGAAAGAATCACATCTCTATCTTGAGCGTTCACCAGAAAGAATCGCACAACCCCAAATCCGTTCCCGTGATCATCCTTACGTATGAGGCGCGTGAGGAAAATCTGCGAAAAGCGCTGAAGGTGATTGACGCTCAAGGCCAGGTCAGCAAAAAAACAGTCGTGATCCGGGTCGAAAAGTGATCCCCTTACAGGCGGTGGAGTGATGTGGCAAGGCATTATTGATAAATACAAAAAGTATTTGCCGGTCACTGACCGTACGCCGGTCGTGACTTTGAGTGAGGGCAATACACCGCTTATTTATTCAAAATTTCTTTCCGAAATTATCGGAGCGACGGTTTACCTGAAATACGAGGGATTGAATCCTACGGGCTCTTTTAAAGACAGGGGCATGACACTGGCTGTTTCAAAAGCCAAGGAGGCGGGCGCCCGCATCGTGCTATGCGCCTCAACGGGGAATACTTCCGCTTCCGCCGCGGCCTATGCCGCCAGGGCCGGCATCCGCTGTGTTGTGTTGATACCGAAAGGTGCGATCGCTCTCGGAAAGCTGAGTCAGGCTTTGATTCATGACGCCGAGGTTATCGCCATTGACGGCAACTTTGACATCGCACTTCAACGGGTCAGGGAAATAGCCGCAAAATATCCTGTGACACTTGTCAATTCGGTCAACCCGTTTCGTTTAGACGGCCAGAAGACGGGCGCTTTTGAGATCTGCGACCAATTGGACGGGAGAGCGCCGGACTATCAGGCCATTCCGGTGGGAAACGCGGGCAACATCACCGCTTACTGGAAGGGCTATCAGGAATATTTTGACGCCAAGGAAATAGACTCGCGCCCAAAAATGCTGGGATTTCAGGCGGAGGGTGCCGCGCCGATCGTTAAAAAAAGAATTATTTTAAAGCCCAAAACAATCGCGACGGCGATTAAAATAGGCAACCCCGCCAGCTGGAAATTGGCTGAGCAGGCGCGGGACGAATCAGGCGGGTTGATTGACACCGTCACGGATAAGGAAATTTTAGAAGCTTACGGCCTTCTGGCAAAAAGAGAAGGAATTTTCGTGGAGCCGGCAAGCGCTGCGAGTGTGGCCGGGATTCTAAAGCTCAACAAGAAAAAATATTTTAGTAAGACTGCGGGAAGTCAGGGGAAGAAGACAACAATTGTTTGTATCTTGACGGGGCACGGCTTGAAAGATCCGGACCGCGCCCTTTTATCAGTCAAGAAACCTAAAAGCGTGCCGGCGAAACTGGATGCAATTTTAAAGGCGATCAAACTATGAAATACGTGATGCTTGTTTGTGAGGCAATGGCGGATGAGCCGTTGGAGGAGTTGATGGGACGAACGCCGCTGGAAGTGGCAAAAACTCCCTTCATGGATCTCTTGGCAAAAAAGGGCAGAGTCGGAAACGTGCTTCTGACGCCGCACTCTTTGAGTGCCAGCGGCGATGTGGCCTGCATGGCTCTCTTGGGATTTGACCCGAGGGAGTTTCATACCGGTATCGCTCCCTTGGAAGCGCTTTCTATGGGCATCCCGCAAAATGACCGCGAAGTGGCCTTTCGCTGTGACCTGGTCACCGTGTTAGATGAGACTCTGATCGACAACAGCGCCAGCCGCATCACTCCCAAAGAATCACGGCTCCTGATGGAAGCGCTCAATCAAAAACTTTCAAAACCCGCGGTAAAGTTTTATCCCGGCGAGGGCTATAAAAATATTTTGATGATCAACAGTCCCGACCTATCTGACGCTATTGATGAGTTGGAGTGCACGGCGCCGCGAAGCCTGCTTGGGCAAAAATTTACAAAGCATCTACCCAAGGGCGAGGGAGCCTCTCTCCTGACTGATCTCATGGATGAATCCAAGGTTATTCTCGAGGATAATGAAATAAATCGGGTACGGATTGATCTCAAGGAAAATCCAGCGAATATGATTTGGCCTTGGGGACAGGGGAAGAAACCTAAGCTGCCCAGCTTTAAACAACGTTATGGCCTTGAGGGCGCGGTGGTTTCCGAATCGGATTTCGTAAAGGGCCTTGGGAAATCACTTGGGATGGAAACCGATAAGAGCCTGGACGCCTGCCTCGCCGAGAAAGATTTCATATTCGTTTACATGGAATCAAGCGGCGACATCTACAAAACAGGCGATTTGAAGGCTAAAATCAAATTAATTGAGGTGTTTGATTCCACCGTCGTCGGCCCGGTGATGAAAAAATTGGAGCGCTTTCCGGACCATCGCCTCTTAGTGGGCGCCGACTACGCCGCGTCACTCAAAAAGCAGGCGCCCTTTCACGGGCATGTGCCATTTTTAATTCAGGGTGACGGACTCGGAACCGAACCGTCGGGGCCCTTCAATGAAAAAACGGCTACTCAAAGCAAATGGGTTTTTGAGGAAGGCTACAAATTAATGGAGAATTTTTTAAAGCGATGAGCCTGGTTGTTCAGAAATATGGCGGTTCCAGTGTCGCCAACCCTGAGAGAATAAAAAAAGTAGCGCAGAGAGTGTCGGAGTATCGCCGTAAGGGGCATTCGCTCGTGGTCGTCGTGAGCGCTTTGGGGGATACTACGGATGAGTTGTTGGAGTTGGCCTCTAGCATCACGGCCAATCCCTCGCGAAGAGAGCTGGACATGCTCATGTCTACCGGCGAGCAGATATCGGTGTCTCTTTTGGCGATGGCGCTTCATGAATTGAAGACGGACGCGATCTCTTTCACCGGAGGACAAGTCGGCATCATGACCGATTCCTCCCATACTCGCGCGCGCATCCTCACTATCAGCACGCACCGTATCCAGGAAGAGCTGAAAAAAAAGAAAGTGGTGATTGTGGCTGGTTTCCAAGGGATAGGCCCGCAGCGGGAAATTACAACCCTTGGGCGAGGCGGCAGCGATTTAACCGCGGTGGCTCTCGCGAAAGCCCTTTCGGCTGACGCCTGCGAGATTTACACTGATGTGGAAGGGATTTACACGACAGACCCGCGGCTCGCGAAAAACGCGCGGAAGATTCGAAAAATAAGTTATGAGGAAATGCTGGAGCTGGCTTCTTCCGGCGCGCAGGTCATGCAGTCGCGTTCGATAGAAGTCGCGGGCAAATACAATATACCCTTGCATGTGAGGAGCAGTTTTTCTCGCCATGAAGGAACATGGATCGTTAAGGAGGATAAGTCGATGGAGGACGTCTTGATACGCGGGGTTTCATTGAACAAAAATGAAGCCAAATTAACACTAAGCGCCGTTCCGAATCATCCGGGTGTGGCCGCGCTTATTTTCAGGTCATTGGCTAAGGGCGCCATCAACGTGGACATGATTATCCAAAACATCGGAAAATCCACGGACACGGACATATCCTTCACGGTGCCCAGAAGCGAGATGCAGAGCGCGGTGCGCATACTGCAATCCGCGAGAAAAAAGATCGGCTTCAGGGCCATTTCCCAGGACCCCAACATCTCCAAAGTATCCGTCGTTGGGATCGGAATGCGCAGCCACGCGGGTGTGGCCGCCTCGATGTTTGAGGCGTTGGGGAAGAACAAAATTAATATCGAAATGATTTCAACGAGCGAGATAAAAATATCTTGCATCGTTAAAAAGCAGGACGGCGAACGGGCCGTCAAACTGCTTCACGACTATTTTAAACTTGGAAAAGGGAAATGACGCCTAAAAAAATTGAAATCTACGACACGACCTTAAGGGACGGATCGCAGGGGGAAGGGATTTCTTTCTCTGTGCAAGACAAGCTCATGATCGCGAAAAAAATTGATGAGCTTGGCTTTGATTATATCGAGGGCGGATGGCCCGGCGCCAACCCAAA
>CAZDBQ010000023.1:0-5417 GCA_964503765.1 uncultured Planctomycetia bacterium
CAGGAAGAAAAAGATGTGGTGGAGAGTTATAAACTCGGGGTGAACAGTTATATTGTGAAGCCGGTGGATTTTGAGCACTTTGTAAAGGCCGTTTCGGAGCTGGGGCTTTACTGGCTGCTTCTCAACAAACCGTTGCCTTAGAGGCGGAGAATAGGGTATAAGGATCTATGGAAAAAAAACTTCACATCCTGATGTTGGAAGACGTTCCCAGCGACGCGGAATTGATAGAGCGCGAACTGCGAAAATCCGATCTCAACTATTCGGCGATACGGGTAGATACCAAAGAGGCTTTTTTAAAGGAACTTAAGGATTTTTCTCCTGATCTTATTCTCTCAGACTATTCCCTCCCCACATTCAATGGCATGGCGGCTCTCAATTTAGTAAAAGAGTTGTCTCTCTCCACGCCTTTTATCATTGTGACGGGCTCGCTCAATGAGGAAACCGCCGTCGAATGTATCAAGGCAGGCGCCTCCGATTATGTCATTAAGGAAAATCTTGTTCGTTTAGGCTCGGCGATTAAGAGCGCTTTGGAAAAAAAACACGCGATGGAAGAAAAAGAACGCGCCGAAGAGGCCCTCATACGCCAGACGCAGGAGTTGGCGCGCTCCAATCAGGAACTGGGGCAATTTGCCTTTGTGGCGTCGCATGATTTGCAAGAACCGTTGCGTAAGATTATAACGTTTGGTGACCGGTTAAAAGAGCACAGCGCCCGGGCGCTGGATGAAATGGGGCGTGATTATCTCTACCGGATGCAACACGCCGCGCTTCGAATGAAGGAATTGGTGGAAGGCCTCCTGCAGTATTCCACGGTGAGTTCTAAATTGGAGTTATTTGACAGAGTCAATTTGGAAACGTTAGTTCACGAAGTAGCCCAGGACCTGGAAGTGAGTATCGCCAAATCCAACGCCCGTTTGGAGATAGAAAATCTCCCCACACTGGAGGGTGACGCGATTCAGCTCAGACAATTATTTCAGAATCTAATCGCCAACGCGCTTAAATTTTCAAAAAAAGACAAAGTGCCTCACGTGAAAATTAAAAGTCATGATTTGAAAAACGGATTTTCGGAAATTACGGTCGAAGATAACGGGATTGGTTTTGACACAAAACACGCGGACCGTATTTTTATGCCTTTCCAGCGCCTTCACAGTCTGGACGAGTATGCGGGTACGGGGATGGGGCTTACGATTTGTCATCGGATTGTCCAGCGTCATGGGGGTCAAATCACAGCCAGGAGCACGCCAGGAAAGGGAAGTACCTTTATTATTACATTACCATTACCCAAAGAGAGAGGTTCCATTGAATAACCTGAATAAACCAAAGAAGCCCGCCCTGATCTTGTACGCGGAAGATGATGAGGATGATTTTTTACTCGTGAAGGACGCCTTTCAGGAATCAGGACTCGATACCGAGCTGCGTCATGTGAAGGACGGGGAGGAGCTGATGGATTATTTGCTTCATCAGGGCTCCTACCAGAACCTCGAAGAGTCCCCTCGGCCAATGGTCATCCTGTTGGATCTCAATATGCCGAAGAAGGACGGCCGTGAAGCGTTGAAAGAAATAAAATCTAATCCTCAATTGCGGCGGATACCGGTCGTCGTCCTTACGACCTCCAGGGCTGAAGAGGATGTTTTACAAACCTATGATTTGGGTGTGAATTCCTTTATCCGTAAGCCGATTCACTTTGATCGGTTTGTTGAAATCGTGAAGACGTTGAATAAATACTGGTTGGACATCGTCATATTGCCTAATAGTTAATTAATAAAATGAATCTTTATCTTCTCGCGATCTTGGTCTGCGGTTTATTTGTGATCGCTTATATTTTTTACGGCCGGTTTCTGAGCCGTCATTTTGACCTCCGTGCTGACCGCGCTACTCCTGCCTGTGAAATCAACGACGGTATTGATTTTGTCCCTGCCAAGAAACGGTTTCTCCTAGGGCAGCATTTTTCAGCTATCGCGGCGGCTGGGCCGATCGTAGGGCCAATTCTGGCGGGCCTTTGGTTTGGGTGGCTTCCGGTGCTTTTGTGGATTGTGGCAGGGTCTATTTTTTTTGGGGCCGTCCATGATTTTTCGAGTCTTGTCGGTTCGGTCCGTCATCGCGCGACGTCTATCGTGGAGATAGTAAAAGACTACTTAGGCCCCAAAGGCCATCTTTTGTTTCTCATTTTTGTATGGCTTTCCCTGATCTATGTTATTACGGCGTTTACGGATTTAACGTCGAGTTCCTTCGTGAATCCTGAACTGGGTGGGGGAGTCGCGACTTCTTCGTTTCTCTATCTTCTGATAGGGCTTGCGATGGGGGTCGCGCTTTACCGCTTCAAACTTCCCCTATGGCTTTGCACGCTTGTTTTTCTTCCCCTCGTTATCGTGGCCATTTGGTTTGGCCAGTCACTGCCTCTCGTGATTCCGGCCGGCCCTTTTCAGAGTCCTCAGATGGCCTGGAATGTGGTCCTTTTGGTCTATTGCTTTGTCGCGTCACTGGTACCGGTATGGCTCCTTCTTCAACCCAGAGGTTATCTCGGCGGGTTCTTCCTCTATGGCACGCTCGCGATCGGGATCATCGGGCTTTTTCTGGGAGGTGAAAAGATCCAATACCCCGCCTTTATTGGGTTTACAAGCCCGAGCGGGTTTCCCCTCTTCCCGGTGTTGTTTGTCACGGTCGCCTGCGGCGCCTGCTCCGGCTTTCATGGCATTGTTTGTTCTGGCACAACTTCTAAGCAGATTGCCAAGGAGACGGATTGCCGTATGGTGGGTTACGGGGGAATGCTGCTCGAGGGGGTCGTGGCCTTAATCTCCCTTTCAACGGTCATGATCCTCGCAAAAGGCGACGCGCTTGTTTCCGCCTCGCCGGACAGGGTTTACGCCGAAGGGTTAAGCCGCTTTATCGCTCATTTTGGGGTGCCCCGGGATTTCGCGCGCTCTTTCGCGCTTTTGGCGTTTACGACTTTTATCTACGATACGCTGGATGTCGCGACAAGGCTTGCCCGCTATATTTTTCAGGAGCTTACCGGTTGGAAGAACTTGCCGGGAAAGATAGGCGCTACGCTTCTGAGCCTCGCGATTCCGCTTTTCTGCGTGAGTTTGAAAATGCTGGATCCAAGCGGAAACGCGATTCCCGCGTGGAAGGTTTTTTGGACCATCTTTGGCACCTCGAACCAGCTCCTGGCAGGCCTGACGCTCATGATTCTTTCTTTGTGGCTTAGGCAGTCGGGGAAGTCGTGGTGGGTCAGCGTGATTCCCATGTTTTTCATGATGACCATGACCCTCTGGTCACTCCTGATCCTGATGAAACCGATTGTCACAAAAGTACTCTCGGGAGCCGCTCCGGTGGATCCTGTCGGGATGGTCGCTGTTTTACTATTTATTCTTACCGTCCTCCTCCTTGTTGAAGCAGTAAAAATTCTTCGCACTCCCACAAAAGCCCTTTAGGCTTTCTATCCTATGATAGAATAGGACTAGAGGAAACTTTATGGCGGAACAAAAATTATTTTTATCAGGCTTTTCAAAGGAAAAAGATTGGCGCCACGAAGCGACCGCTATTGCCGCCAGCATCAAAAAAGATTTAGCCGGTAAATCCTGCGATTTGCTTGTTTTCTTTGTGTCTGAATCGTACAAAAATTTTGATCCCAAGGCTTTTTCTGAAATTCTCGCGGGAGGACTATCCTGCCCGGTGTCGATTGGCTGTAACTCAAGCGGCGTCATCGGAAATGAAAAAGAAATAGAAATGCAGCCGGCCATTTCAGTGCTGGCGATGCACCTGCCGGGCGTAAAACTCCATCCTTTCACCTTATCCAGCGAGGAATTAGATTCTATTCATAAAGGAGTAGAGCTGATTAATTTTCTCGATATTTATCCGCCGGATAAACCCCGTTTTATTTGTCTGGCGGACCCGATGAGTTGTGATATCGGCAAGTTGTTGAACGCGTTCAACGAAGGGTACAAGGGATTACCCGTGATCGGGGGACTCGCCAGCGGAGCCGTCATGAAGGCCAAGAACTGGTTGGCGCTGAATGGGACCATTTACTCCGAAGGAGTTGTGGGATTGGCGCTTGTCGGTGATATTGAATTTGAAATTATTGTCTCTCAAGGGTGCCGTCCGATTGGCCGGCCCTACGTGATCACACGGGCGGAAGACAATCTCCTGTATGAGCTGGCTGGTAAAACAGCCCTCGAGGTGGTTCGTGAGGTAATGGAAGGCCTCTCACCAAAAGACAAGGCCCTGTCCGAGCATTCCCTATTTGTGGGCCTGGTGATGAATGAAAATCAGGCGAGCTTTAAAAGAGGGGATTTTTTGGTGCGGAACATCATGGGTTTTGATCCGGAGACGGGCGCTTTGATGATTGGAGCGGCTCTCAAAGTCGGGCAAACCCTCCAATTTCAATTAAGGGACGCTGAGACTTCAGGTGAGGATTTGAAAGTGTTGTTGGGTAAATTGAACTCTCAGTCGAGTGCCTCGCCTAAAGGTGGGATACTGGTGAGCTGCTGCGGGAGAGGCAAGGGACTTTATGGAGCCCCAGATCATGACAGCCGCATGATTCAGTCGATGAAGGGGCCCCTGCCCCTGGCGGGATTTTTCGCGAATGGGGAAATTGGCCCTATTGGAAATAAAAATTATGTCCACGGTTATACGTCAAGCCTGGTGATTTTGCGATGAAAGAAGACTTTCTTCAAAAAAAGTGCGTCCCCTGTGAAGGTGGAATTTCTCCTCTGCTTCGCGAGAAAGCGGAAGCGTATTTGAAAGAGATGCCTAATTGGAAGCTTTCCGCGGACGCCAAGTCTATTTATTCTGAATATCTGATGAAAAATTTCTTAACGGCTGTTGACTTCATTCGAAAAATTTCCGAAGTCGCCGAAGTCGAAGACCACCATCCGGATATTCATCTTACCGGTTACCGGAAGCTCGTGATTGAGCTTTCCACGCACGCCATCGGGGGTCTCTCCGAAAATGATTTTATTCTTGCCGCGAAGATAGACCAACTTCCCAAAGAATTAAAATTAACAAAAAAGTGATCCAGTACGCACTGGAACGTGAGCTCTAAAAGGAAATAATTAACCAAAGGAGACGAATGATGAAGATTGGGGATCTTAGAGGATTGGTGATCGGATTGTGGGTAGGGGTGTTCCTGGTGGCCGGGCCGCTGGCGGAGGGCTTTGCAAAGGAGAAAAACGATTGGGATGTTTTAAAGAAGCCTTCCCCGGAAAGAATTGCTTATTTAAAGAAGCTAAAAAAAGAAAATCCGGATGAATTTAATAAGCTTATGAGCGAACGAAAGAAGAAGATTGATGAACAAATGAAAGAGCTTAAGAAAAAAGATCCTCAGAAGTATCAGGAAATTATGCGGAATATGCAACAGCGCCAAAACGCGGAGCTAAAGAGACTCCGCCAAGAGAACCCTGAACAATTTTACAAAATCATGG
>CAZDBQ010000024.1:0-6736 GCA_964503765.1 uncultured Planctomycetia bacterium
GAACTTTCCCTTCAATTCTTCCATGTCCAGCCAATTGGGCCCGGCTTTTACCAATACCTTCATAGGCACCTTGAACGTGACAGCTTCCTGCATCAGGCGCGTCACCACCGCAGTCAGTTTTTTTAATTCGTCTTTTGGGACTTCAAACAAAAGTTCGTCATGCACTTGGAGAATCATCTTGGAGTGAAAATGATGCTTCTTTAACTCCTCGGCGATGCTCTTCATCGCGATCTTTATGACGTCGCTCGCGGTCCCCTGAAGGGGCGCGTTGATCGCCGTCCTTTCGGCAAAACTTCTCTGCCGGGCGTCCTTCGACAAAATCTCCGGAATGTATCGTCTCCGTTTGAAGAAGGTCGAAACAAACCCGTCTTTCCTCGCCTTTTCGGTCGTCTCGTCCAAATATTGCTTTACGCTGGGATAGCGGTCAAAATAGGCTTTGATAAAATCCTTAGCGGCTTCGTTCGTAATGTGAAGACTCTTGGCTAAGCTAAACGCCCCCATCCCGTAAAGAACCCCGAAATTCACCGTCTTGGCGGAATCTCTCATCGCCTCCGTCACCTCTTCGCTCTTCACGTTAAAAATGAGGCTGGCGGTGTAACGGTGAATATCCGCGCCGTCGCGAAAGGCCTGGATAAGCTTTTTATCCTCTGAAAGATGCGCCAACACCCTAAGCTCGATCTGAGAATAGTCCGCCGAAACCAAACAGGTATCTTTCGCCCCGGCGATAAACGCCCTCCGGATCTTGCGCCCTTCCTCCGTCCTCACGGGGATATTCTGCAGATTCGGGTCACTGGAGGAGAGCCTGCCTGTGGCCGTCACCGTTTGGTTAAAAGAAGAGTGCACCCGATGCGTCTTGGGATTCACGATGAGCGGCAGGGCGTCCACGTAGGTAGATTTCAGCTTCGAAAGTTCTCTGAATTTTAAAATTTCCTTCGGGAGAGAATGAATTTCGGAAAGCTCGCTTAAAACCTCGACGTCCGTGGAGGCCCCAGTCTTGGTCCTTTTTACCACAGGAAGCCCCAGTTTTTCAAATAAAATTTCACTGAGCTGTTTGGGCGAATTGATGTTGAAATCCGTACCCGCCTCCTTGTGGATTTTTCGCGTCAAATCGGCCAATGACTTTTCCATTTCGCGCGAGAGATCCCCCAGCATTTTTTTATCAATCGCCATGCCGGCGTGCTCAATATCGGCCAAAATCATGACAAGCGGCATTTCAATTTCATCGAACAAGTCCAACAAATCCTTCTCGGCCATTTTTTTCTTAAGGATCTTTGCCAGGCGGTAGGTGATGTCACTGTCCTGACAGCCGTAACGATACACACGGTCCAAGTCGACCTCTTTCATTGAGAGCGCATTTTTACCCGATCCAATGAGCTCTTGAATGGAGGTAATCCTTATTCCCAAATGTTCCATCGCGATGTCGTCAAGGTTGTGGTTGGGTTTGGCTGGGTTGAGGCAATAAGAGGCGATCATCGTATCAAACGAAATCCCCTCAAGCCTTATTCCAAAATTCATGAGGATCCTCGCCTCGTACTTGATATTTTGTCCTATTTTTTTTATTTTTTCGTCCTCAAACAGGCCCTTTAGGGATTTAAGCCCCTCCGCGGCGCTGACCGCGCTGGCTTTCCCGTCGAAGCTGACGTAATAGGCTTCCTTTTCCTCAAAGCAGAAGGAAATGCCGATGGGCTCGGCCATCAAAGGATCCACAGAGGTCGTTTCAAAATCAAAAGCCCATTCTTTTTTCTTGGCGAGCTTAGCCTTAAGCGCTTCAAAGGATTTCTTATCCGTCACGAGGTGGTAGCCTAAGGTTTTATCGTCTGAATTTTTCTCTTCCTGGACGGGAAGATTCTTATAGAGACCTCTGAACTCCAGCGCCTGGTAGAGGGCCGCGAGCTTCACCGCATCGGGTTCATGGCGCTTCATCTTCTCAAAGTTGACTTCCAGAGGCACCTTGTGGTCTATTTGCGCCAACTCCTTGGACAATCGGGCCTGCTCCTTATACGTTTCCAAATTTTGCTTCAGCTTGTCCCCTTTGATCTTTGAAATATTTTTTAAAACCCCTTCCAGGGTGCCAAATTCCACAATCAATTTGCTGGCAGTCTTGTCTCCGATACCCGGAACGCCGGGGATGTTGTCCGACGCGTCCCCCATTAGAGCCATGATCTCAACGACGCGCCCTGGCTCCACGCCAAAACGTTCTTTTACGGCTTTCTCATCGTAAATCCGGTTATCCTTCTGCGGGTTTAACACTTTTATTTTTTTATTCACCAGTTGAAGAGCGTCTTTGTCGCCGGTCACGATAAAAACATCATGCCCCGCCGCCTCCGCCATCGTGGCGATCGTGGCCATCACGTCGTCCGCCTCAAAACCCTCTTTTTGGTAAATCGGGATGTTGAGCGCCTCCACCACCTCTTTAATAATGGGCATCTGGCTCACGAGATCGTCAGGCATGGGCTGGCGGTGGATTTTATAATCCTCATAACGCTTGTGCCGAAACGTGGGTCCCTTCATGTCAAACGTCACCGCCACGCCGTCGGGATCAACTTCCTTGACCAGCTTCTCCAGCATCGTGATGAATCCGTACACAGCATTGGTGGGCTGGCCTTTGGAGTTTCTTAGATCGCGTATCGCGTAAAACGCGCGGTAGCAGAAGGAATTGCCGTCCAGCAGTATGATTTTCATCCGATTAAAAGTGTGAGGCCCTTTATTGCGAGGAGACGATGAAGTACAAAAGAATAACCACTAAAATGGAGCAAATGATGTAAAAGTCGTTGAAATAGAGGAAATCACGCAAATTCTCCGCGAAACCCGTGTGCTGAACAGTGCTCTGATGAGGAAAAAAATGTTCTTTCTTCGGGAAGAGCTCCCGTTCTATTCTCCACTTATTCTTCAGGTGCTCCATATCGCCTTTTTTGAACCGAAGGAAAGCGCCGGCGATATTGTGAGTGGGAACTTTGTGCTGATGAACCATGTCCCAAAGCTCTTCTTCGCTGATTTCTAGGAGAAGAGCAGCCTCGTGGACGTTGAGATACTCTTCTTTGAGGTATTCGTTGTATTCTTCCTGCTTAATGTCCATAAATGGCCCTTAGTTGCCTTCTGTCCGGTACTTCATAAAATCAGGGTAGCACGAAAGATCCAGGGTATCCCTCTTGCCTTCCAGATACAGCGCCGTACCGAGGGCGGCGATCATCGCGGCATTGTCCTGGCAAAACTCGAGCGCCGGAAAAACCACCTTAATGCCTTCTTTGGCGCCGGCACTCTTCAGCTTCTCTCTGAGCCGCTTATTGGCGCTGACTCCCCCACCCACCACCATCAATTTTAGCTCCTCGGATTGGGCGGCGCGAAGGCTTTTCCGAACCAGCACGTCACAGACGGCCTCCTGAAAGCCGGCGCAAAGCCCCCGTTTCATCTTGAGCGTTAACGGTTTTGTTTTCTTGAGCTTTTCAATTTTATAAAAAGCAGCTGTTTTGATCCCACTGAAGCTGAAATCGAGAGAATCGTTTGAAAGATAGGGTCTAGTGAAAAAATATTGGTTTGTGTCTTGGTCTTGGCTTAATCGGTCTATCTCTGGACCCCCAGGATACCCCAAGCCCATGATTTTTGCAACCTTGTCAAAGGCTTCGCCGGCCGCGTCGTCAATCGTCTTGCCTAAGACGTGCACACGGCTGGGGCTGTCCATCCTCACGATCATCGTATGCCCTCCCGAAATAACAAGCCCAAGGCACGGAAAACGAAGCGTGGGATCCGACAAAAAACCACTGTAAACGTGAGCGATGACGTGGTCGACTCCCACCAAAGGTTTTTCAAGCGCAAGCGAAAGAGCCTTGGCCGCGGCCAGACCCACCAAGAGCGAGCCCATGAGGCCGGGCCCCTGCGTCACGGCGATTAAATCGATTGCCTTCAAAGAAATCCGCGCTTTCTTAAGCGACGCGCGCAGACAGTCGAGAACCGTTTCTAAATGAGACCGGGAGGCGATTTCGGGGACAACTCCTCCAAACTTTTTGTGCTCTTTGAGGCTTGAAAAAACCACGTTTGAGAGAACTTTCGTGCCGTCTTTGACAACGGAGAAGGAGGTCTCGTCGCAGGAGGTTTCAATACCCAGCGTAATCATCTGTCCAAAATCTCCCTTACCAGCACAAATCTTATTCCCGCCTTTTCAAATTCAGGGACCAGCTCACGAATGGCACTGAGCGTCATCTTTTTATCATGCCCAATCACCACCACTTCGCCGCGCTTTAGAGCGATTGCCTTGGCCTCGCGCAACCTCGTCTTGATCGCGATACTCGTCATCTCGTTATCAATAAATATATCCCGCCTTTCAAAATCAATGCCGATTTCCCTGGCCACGCGGGGGGCCACGCTGGTGGAAACCACGTTGCTGTCGATAAAAAAGAGCCCTTTCTTCTTTAAATGGCCAAGCGCTGTTTTCATGACACGCAAGTCGCTGGTCGCCGCGGAGCCCATGTGATTATTCATGCCCTCGACGTGAGGAATCGCGGCAAGCGCCTCATCCATGTAGCGAATGATATCCTTTTCCGAGGTCGTCGTAAGGATCGTATGCGGCTCAAGGGACTGGGATTGGCTAAAGGGCTGCATCGGCATGTGGAGCATAACGCCCAATTTGTTTTGGTAAGCTTCTTCGGCAATCTTCCGGCTTTGGGGAAGGTTGGGGATGATGGCCAAGGTGATGGGGCGATGAATCTCCAGGGCGTATTTTAAAAGCGTGTAACTATTGCCCCAATCATCCAAAATAATCGCCATTTTCGCCTGCGGGAACGGAGCCTGCCTTGGCACCTCTGCCACCTTTGGTATCACAACAACCTTCGGCGGCTTGACCGCTGGGATTTCTTTAACGGCCGGTTTAAAAAAAGGCATGCTGAATTTTTTAGGGGTCGACTTTACCTGAGGCGCTTCTTTTTTTTGAATTTTTTTCTCGACCCTCTTCTCGACTTTCTTTTCAACTTTCTTTTCTGGAACCAGGAGGTTCAGCATTTCGAGCGACACAAATTCGGATTCCTTCCACACCATGCCTTTCAGCACAAAAAGTCCCAGGCCGGTGAAAAACAAGATCCAGAGGAGAACTTTTGGGTTTATTTTGGGAAATTTGAATTTGAATTTCTTCATGACAGTACTTTAGGACAGCTCTTTGAGTCTTTTTCTCATCAGGTCCTGCACCTTGCCGGGATTGGCTTTTCCTTGGCTTTTCTTCATGACCTGTCCCACAAGAAACATTGCGGCACTTTCTTTGCCAGACTTAAAATCTTCCACTACTTTCGGGTTGGCTCCGATCGCCTCGCCTATCCAAGTTTCAAGAGAGGAATCGTCCGAGACCTGCTCTAAACCCTTTTCCTTCATAATGTCTTTCGGGTCGCGCCCATGCTCAATGACTTCCGGGAATATTTTTTCCTTCGCGGCCTGTAGACTGGCCTTATTTTCCAACACGAGAGTGGCCATGGACGCCAAAAGAACGGGCGTGAGCTTTGTCTCCTGGATCTCGATCCCCTTCTCGCCAAGGTAGGCAAAAACAGAGCCTATGATCCAATTGGAGATGACCTTGGCGTTGCCATTTAAAAGAACCACGGCACTTTCAAAGAGATCCGACAATTCCTTTTGGGAAGTCAAAAGTCCCGCGTCGTAGCCAGACAGCTTATACTGCGAGATGAACCGCTCCTTCTTTTGCTTGGGAAGCTCCGGAAGTGCCTTCCGTTCGCGGTCGATCTCTTCTTGAGTCACAAAAAATGGCACAAGATCCGGTTCTGGAAAATAGCGGTAGTCGTGCGCTTCTTCTTTGGAACGCATGGTGAACGTCTTGCCTTTCGTATCATCCCAGAGACGTGTCTCTTGGGGAAGATTCTCACCCTTATCAAGGGCCTGGGCCTGACGCTCAACCTCGTACTCAAGCGCTGCTTTGACAGCCTTAAATGAATTAAGATTTTTAATTTCTACTCTCTTGCCTAGAGGGTCCGAAGCCACTTTGCGGATCGATACGTTGACGTCACAGCGAAGATGACCCTTTTCCATATCACAGTCAGAAACCCCGATCGATTTCAAGATACCCTTAAGCTGGGAAAGGTATGCGTGCGCTTCTTCGGAATTAGAAATATCCGGCTCCGTGACGATCTCCAAAAGCGGAGTGCCAGCGCGGTTTAAATCCACGTGGCTTGAGTCTGCCGACTGGTCGTGGATGAGTTTGCCCGCGTCCTCTTCCAAGTGCGCGCGGTTTAACCGGATTTTTTTAGCGGCGCCGTTCGACTCGATCTCGATAAATCCCCCTTGGCCCAGCGGGCAGTCAAACTGGGAGATCTGATAGCCCTTTGGAAGATCGGGATAGAAATAGTTTTTGCGGTCAAATTTTATCTTTTTGGACGGCGTGCCGTTGAGCGCAAGCACTGCGCGAAGTCCGAGCTTAAAAACTTCGTGGTTCAACACCGGGAGGACTCCTGGTAGGCCCAGGCACACGGGGCAAACGAGTGAATTGGGCGCGGAGCCAAATTTAAGCTCACAGCCGCAAAAGATCTTGGTCTTGGATTTAAGCTGGACGTGCGTCTCAAGACCGACGGTGACAAGATACGGGGCGCTCATGAGACATTCCCCAGCTTTTTATGAAAATCCGTGGCCTGCTCGAATGCGTACGCTGTTTTGTAGAGAGTTTCTTCGTCAAAAGGCTTCGCCAAAAACTGGATCCCCATCGGGAGACCGTCCGTTTTGGAAATGCCTCCGGGAAGTGAGATCGCGG
>CAZDBQ010000025.1:0-4968 GCA_964503765.1 uncultured Planctomycetia bacterium
GAAGGGCATGGACGTCACCCGACCGGTTCCAGACTCTCAGAAGAAATGAAAGAGAATGACTCATCGGAAATTTCGGAGCCGAACCAAAGCCTCCCCACTCCGCATCGAATCTCTGACTGTAATTTTCGAAGCAATCCTTTAGCGCTTCCTCGGTAAGGTCTAACGAGCCCCCGCCCAGTTGTTGGCTTTTCAAATATGAGACGGCCGACTCCGCGGAATTTAATAGTTCCTCGTGGCGGTTTTTCCAGGCATCTGAAATAGAAAGAAGCAGTGATTTAAACCCGGTCATGCCTAATTTATCATCGGGAGGAAAATAGGTTCCTCCAAAAAAAGGTTTCTTGTCTGGCGTCAGGAAAACCGTCATGGGCCATCCCCCACCGCCGGTCGTGGCCATCACATAACTCATGTAGATCGTATCCAGATCCGGTCTTTCCTCACGGTCCACCTTGATCGAAACAAAATGCGCGTTCATCAATTCCGCTATTTTAGGATTTTCAAAGGACTCTTCCTCCATCACATGGCACCAATGGCAGGTGGAATACCCGATCGAAAGGATAACGGGCTTATTCTCACGCTTGGCCTTGGCAAACGCCTCCTCGCCCCATGGGTACCAATCCACCGGGTTGTGCGCGTGCTGAAGAAGGTAAGGGCTTTTTTCCTTCGCAAGGCGGTTTGTAAAACGAGGTCCCTCGGCATGAACTATAGACCCGGCCAAAAAAAAGACGGCGAACAGGCTTGAAGCTAAAAAAACGTTGAACTCATGGAAGGGCATTTACAGCGGCACCTGAATAGGTTTTTTAATGGAATAATGTTTTCTCAAATAAAAAAGGTCCCGTACCATATTCATGGGGTCTTTGATAAAGTGAACACGTGTACCGGGTTCTTCTTTCCACATCACAGGGACCTCTTTGATCCGCAGCCCTTTTCGCGCGGCAAGGTAAAGAAGCTCAATATCAAACGAGAAACGGTCGATAGTCTGCGCTTTGAAAACATCTTTTGTGGTCTCCGCGCGGAACAATTTGAACCCGCACTGTGTATCCAAGATTCCATTCAAGACAAGCAGGCGCACAAGAAAACTAAAGATCCTCCCTGTTGTATGGCGGAGCTTGCTTTGCTGCACGTCGCAGCCCGGCGCTCGAAGCGCGCGTGAGCCCACCGCGATATCCGCGCCGTTTTCAAGCGCCCTAAAAAGCTTGTCCACCTCTTTGATCGGCGAAGAAAGGTCGGCGTCCGTTAAAAGCAGGTACTGGCCTCGAGCGTGGGCCATCCCGTCGCGGACAACCGCGCCTTTTCCCCTATTGTGAGGCGCCTTAAGATGTTGGATCGACACCTCGGGGTGGGCGGCGATAAACGCCCCAACCACTTCGGATGTCTTATCCGTAGAACCGTCATCGGAGATGATAATCTCGGCGGGATATTTTTTTAAAGAGAGAAACGCCGTGACACGCCTCAAGCCCTCGGCGATCCGGCGCTCTTCATTAAAAACAGGTATAACAATCGAAATATAAGGGTCTTGCGGCACTTAAAAAATTCCTTGTAGTTAAGCTCTGAAACCCAAAACTTCTTTGCGAAAATACTGAATCGTCTCAGAAAGGCCGTCTTTTAAATTAACCTCAGGCTTCCAACCGAGCTCCTTTTTGGCGCGCGAAATATTGGGACAGCGCTGCTTGGGATCATCCACGGGCAAGGGCCTGTAGACGATCTTACTCTTGGAACCGGTGAGTTCAATGATGAGTTTGGCAAGTTTCAAAACAGACATTTCATTAGGATTTCCAAGATTCACGGGGATATTGAGTTTTGAAAAAATAAGCCTGTCGATCCCGCGGATCAAATCTTCCACGTAACAATAGCTGCGGGTCTGGCTCCCATCTCCGTAAACAGTGATCGGCTTCCCAAGAAGCGCTTGGGTAATAAAGTTGGGGATAACACGACCATCTTCCGGACGCATCCGCCGGCCATACGTGTTAAAAATCCGGACGATCTTGGTGTCCACGCCGTGCTGCCGATGATACGCCAATGTGATCGCCTCCGCGAAACGTTTCGCCTCATCATACACCCCGCGGGGTCCGATAGGATTCACGTTGCCCCAGTAGGTCTCCTTTTGAGGATGAACTAGAGGATCTCCGTAAACTTCGCTGGTGGAAGCCATTAAGAACCGTGCTTTTTTCTTTTTGGCGATCCCAAGCACGTTGTGCGTGCCAAGAGCTCCCACTTTAAGCGTCTGGATCGGATGTTTGAGATAATCCGGCGGGCTGGCCGGAGAGGCGAAGTGAAGTACCGCGTCCAATGAACCTGGAATGTCAACGGACTTTGAGATATCGTGCTTTAAAAAACTGAAATTTTTATTCTTAAAAAGATGCCCTACGTTGCGGTTTGTGCCGGTAATAAAATTATCCAGGCAGAGGACCCTCCACCCTTTTTTGATGAAATGGTCACAGAGATGCGACCCAATAAATCCTGAACCCCCCGTAATTAAAATTCTTTTCTTTGCCATTTGTTGTCCCCCGAACTTATAAGAAGAATAGATTGTCTTTGGGTTTAAATTTTCTTAGAACATTTCGCGTGT
This sequence comes from uncultured Planctomycetia bacterium, assembly GCA_964503765.1. Classification (GTDB taxonomy): domain Bacteria; phylum Omnitrophota; class Gorgyraeia; order 2-02-FULL-51-18; family 2-02-FULL-51-18; genus CAZDBQ01. The sequence goes on from CAZDBQ010000025.1 coordinate 2,567, forward strand.
CCAAAATCAGCTCCGCCTGTTTCATAACCATCGCGTAATCAATGGCGGAATGATCCGTTAGAATTACGACACAATCCTGTTTTTTTAATAAAGCGGATGTCAGACTTTGAGACTTGAGAACCAATCGCCCTGTCTTTAACTGGGGCACAAAAGGGTCGGAGTAACTCACCTGTGCTTCCTCCTCGAGAAGATGGTCGATGACATCGATGGCCGGGGACTCCCGGGGATCATCAATATCTCTTTTGTACGCGACCCCCAACACAAGGACGGCAGCCTTCTTCACAGGAATATTTTTCTGGTTCAAAAGATGCGTGATTCTTTCCAGCACGTAGGAAGGCATCGCGCCATTGATAGCGGAGGCCAATTCAATCATCTTGGCGTCAAACCCGTGGTCCTTTTTCGATTTCCAAGAAAGGTAAAGGGGATCTATCGGAAGACAGTGTCCTCCTATCCCCGGGCCGGGGTAAAAAGGCATAAACCCAAAGGGTTTCGTCTTGGCCGCCTCAATCACTTCCCAAATGTCCACACGCAGGTGATGGCACATCATCGTTATTTCGTTGATCAGGCCGATGTTGACGCTTCTAAAAGTATTTTCCAAAAGCTTCACCATCTCGGCGGCCTTGGCGGAAGAGACCTCCACGATTTCACTCATGATGGCTCCATACAAAATCTTTACGGCCTCACCTGATTTCTTCCCCACTCCGCCCACTACTTTCGGTATCGATGTCGTATCAAAGTTTTTATTTCCCGGGTCAACCCTTTCCGGCGAGAACGCCAGAAAGAAATCCTTTTCGCATTTAAGCCCTGATTTTTCAAGAAGCGGCCGCATCACCTCTTCCGTGGTCCCTGGGTAGGTCGTGCTCTCAAGGACAACCAACTGCCCCTTCCTCAAGTGCCGCGCGATATTTTCGGTGGCATCGATGACGTAGGAAATATCAGGTTCTTTCGTTTTATTCAGCGGCGTGGGAACACAGATAATCACAGCGTCCAACGAAGCGACGGCCCGGTAGTCAGTCATCGCCTTAAAGAGCTTGCGGCGAAGAGCTTCCTTTAGGGCGGAGCGGGAAACATCGAGAATATAGGACTCGCCTCGGTTGAGTTTTTTAACTTTTTCTTTGGCAGTATCAATGCCCGTCACCGAATAGCCGTTCTTGGCAAACGCCACCGCCAGCGGCAGCCCCACGTAACCGAGCCCCACAATGCCGATTTTGGCGGACTTTCCCTTAATTTTCCGTTTAAACGCGGCCTGATGCAATTTTTTCCCTCCAATCATCTAAAAGGTCCTCGAGCATCGTCTCAAAAGAAATAGTGGGTTTCCAGCCTGTTTGTTTTTTGAACTTGGAAGGGTCGCCGACGTGTATAGGCACATCGCAACGGCGCACCCTGGCCGGATCAATTTTTATTTTAATTTTTGCTGCGCTTTTGGCCATGTAGAGTTCGATGATCTCCCTGATCTTATGTCCTTTGCCCGTGCAAATATTGTAAACCTCTCCCGGAATCCCCTTTTCGAGAGCCAGCCAATAAGCCTTTACGATGTCGCGTACGTCCGTAAAATCCCGGATCGCCTCAAGATTTCCCGCGTGAATCACCGGGGTCTGCTTGCCGGCTTCAATAAGCGCCACCTGCCTGGCAAAGTTGCTGGCTACAAATTCTCCCCGCTGCCTTGGGCCCGTATGAGAAAATCCCCTCGTCCGCACCACCCTAAGCTTGAAACTCGCGTAGTACTGATAGGCAAGAAGGTCCTGGGTCGCCTTAGACACCGCGTAAGGGCTCAGGGGCCTCAAGGGAGCGCTCTCCTTGATCGGAATCTCACGGGGCGATACCTTTCCGTATTCGTCGCTTGAACCCGCAATGTGTATCAAAGGATCAAGATGAAGCTCCCTCACAGCCTGAAAAATATTGAGCTGGCCCAACGTGTTGGAGACAAGCGTCTGGGCCGGATTCTTCCAAGAAGTCGGCACATGCGACTGGGCCGCCAAATGAAATATTCGGTCAGGCCTGGCTGTCTTGAGCAGGCGCTTCACACCTGCGGCATTCTGTAAATCACAGGTGTAAAGATGGAGACGGCGCGCGATCGGCCGAATAAGTTCTTTATTGGAAGTGGAACGCGTCGTTCCGTGCACCTCGACGCCCTTTTTGCCCAGCAAGTATTCCGCCAGGTAACTTCCGGCAAATCCTGAAATTCCCGTAACTAAAACCCTCACGCGTCCCTCTCGCCCAAATAGTCTCTGAGGCTTTCCTGCCAATCCCTTATCTTCGTCCCTGAAAATTCCTCGTAACGCCGCGTGGCCATCACGACATAAGCCGGGCGTATCGCGAGACGATTCGGAAGTTCCTTCTGGTCCACTTTTTCAACGGAAACACCCTTTAGCCCCAGCAAATCCCTTATCTTGACCGTCATC
>CAZDBQ010000026.1:0-10100 GCA_964503765.1 uncultured Planctomycetia bacterium
GCTTTCAACTTCTGCCCTCTTTATCATTTGCTTGAAATCGTCTGGTAATTCACTTTCGAATTTCATTATTTTACCAGCTTTGGGGTGCCTAAACTCTATTTTTGACGCGTGAAGCGCCAGTCGTTCGCCTTCCTTTTTAGTCCCATAAATCGAGTCACCCACGAGCGGATGCCCCAGGTATGTCATGTGGACGCGGATTTGATGGGTCCGGCCCGTCTGGGGCTTGACCTCCAAGAGCGTCGACAAGGGGTAGCGCTTCGTGACGGAGTACCGCGTTTGGGCGTCCTTGGCGGCGTCTGAAGTTACGACCGCCATCTTATACCTGATTTTGGGATGACGCCCTATCGCGCGCTCCACGCAACCTTCTTGAAATTCCATTTGGCCCCTCACTAGCGCGACGTAGGTTTTGGACAGAGTTCTGGACGCGAACTGCTCTTGAAGATGCCTGTGGGCCTGGTTATTTTTCGCGACGACAAGAAGCCCTGAAGTCTCCTTATCAAGTCGGTGTACGATGCCTGGCCTTCCCTCTCCGCCCATCGTCGAAAGAAATCCTCCCCGTCCCAATAACGCGTGGACCAGGGTCCCTTTTTTATTTCCAGCGCCCGGATGAACCACCATGCCGGATGGCTTATCGATCACCAAAAGCCAGTCATCCTCATAAACAACTTTGAGAGGGATGGACTCGGGCTCCAACATCGACTTCCGCTCAACCGACAGCTCCCCATTGATCACATCGCCTTCAACCACTTGCAGTTTTGGCTTGGCCGATTTTCCATTAAGAAAGATCTTGCCGGCCTCCAGGCCTTCTTTTATCTCGCGCCTCGAATACTCGCCCTTGAACGCCTCGACCAGATACACATCAATACGTTTGGAAATATAAAGAAATGGCACGAGGAGTTCAAACTTGGACATGTCTAACGAATCCTTTTTTTTCTTGAGAGTTGAATCATTAAGAAAATACCACCCGCGAACAATAAAATACTCGTCCACTGTGGATAAGTCAGGCCAGCCAACAAGGTCTGGTCCCCCCTTAAAAATTCAATAAAAAAACGAAAGACGCCATAAAAAATCAGGTAGCCGATAAAAACGTCTCCATCTCTTTTCTTTTTGGAGGATAGATAAAAAAGGAAAGCGGATAAAATAAAAAGAAAAACCGCCTCATAAAGCTGAACAGGATGCCTTGCGACCGAGTCCCCGGGGAAGGTCACCCCAAGCGCTGAATCCGTGACTTTCCCAAAACAGCAGCCGTTGAGAAAGCAGCCTAAGCGCCCAATCCCGTGCGCTAATGCTAAGAGAGGGGCGAAAAAATCACACAACGGAAGCAGCGGCCATTTTCTTGCACTAGCGTACACGAGGCCCAGGAAAGCCGCTGTCAAAAAACCCCCGTACCAGACGAGCCCTCCCTCTTGGATTGAAAACAGTTTCCAAAAATGTTCTCTGTAATCCTCAAAATGCTGAGCCACAAAAAAGAGCCTCGCGCCAACGACGCCGGAAACAAAAAGGAGGAAGATCAGGTCAATTACGATTGCCCGGGAAATTCCTAAAGAGGAGGCGCGCCTATCCGCCAACAAAAAAACAGCCAGCATCGCGAGCGCCACAAAGAAGCCATAGGTGTAGATGGTCACGGACTTCATCGAAAAGAGAACCGGATGCATTAGATGCTTGAGCCTATTTTATCGCGTTTCAGAAAACTCAAAATAACCAGAAAAACGCCTACGCAGATACTGGCGTCCGCGATATTGAATACGGGCCAGATCCGAAAGTCCAGGAAGTCCACCACGTAACCGTAACGAAACCGGTCATAAAGGTTCCCGAGGGCGCCCGCTATCACCAGGGACCAGGCGGTTTGCCGGGCGAAAGACAGACGAGCAGCGCCTGCTTCCCGGCTGCCCGAAAAAATGTTCCTCAAAAGATAAACCGACAAAAAAACGATGCACGCGGCTGAGAGCACCAAAAGTGCGACTCCCTGACCTTTCAAAATACCAAAAGCGGCACCGGTGTTATTGACACGAGTGATATGAAAGAGCCCCGGAATGACGGGGAATCCCTCACCCTCTAAAAATTGTCTAACGATCCATATTTTAAAAAATCTATCCAGCAGATAAACGGAAGGAATGACCCAAAGGAAAGGGAACTTTCTAATTATTTCTTCCTCTTTCCTTTTTCTTGCATTTCTTGGCAGGGGACGCAAAGCTCCGCGTAAGGAACAACCTTCAACCGCACCTTGGAGATCTTTTTAGCGCAGAGGTCACAAATACCATAAACTTTGTTATCAATCTTCTCAAGAGCGATCTCGATCCGGTGAACAATTTTTTGCTCGTTGTCGGCGAGGCCTAATGAAAACTCGCGGTCATAGTTGTCAGTGGCCATATCCGCCATGTGGAGGCTATACGCGGAAAGATCACCTGCCGCGTCGCGCTGGGAGGTCTTGAGGGCGTCCTTGGCGATATGCTCAATGCCTTTGGCGAGGACGTCCCTCTTCGTGAGCAACAGCTCTTTAAATATTTTAGAGTCTTTTTTATCCATTTCCTAAACTCCTTTTAGCACCTCAACACAACGGTGGCACAACGTCTCGTGTTCCTTGTCGTTCCCAACGGACTCGCGATAATTCCAGCAGCGATCGCATTTACGCCCCCGGGCCTTTGCCACCGCCACCCCAGGCCCTTCACCCGCGTACGCGGCGTCCCACGAAACGTTGGCGCCGGACACCAGAAGAAGGCCGGCCAGATTTTCCTTAAAACTCTTCAGGAATTCGACCTCTTCCTTTTTGGAAAGGGTCAATTCTACATCAGCTTCTAGCGAATTGCCAATCTCTTTTTTTTCTCTTTTTTCTTCCAGGGCCTTAAGCACCTTGTCACGAATCGTAAGAAAATGCCCCCACTTCTCCTCCAAACTCACGTCCCTGTTTTTGGGGAAGCTTTTGGGCCAGCCCTCCAGGTGCACACTTTCTTTCTGCCCGAGATTTTCCCATACCTCCTCGCAGGTAAACGACAAAATAGGAGCCAGCATCCTCGTCAACACCGTCAATATTTCATAAAGAACTGTACGCGACGACCTTCCCGAAACAGAACTCCTCGCGTCCGTATAAAGCCTGTCCTTCAGGACATCAAGATAAAATGAGGACATCTCCCGCACACAGAAATTATACACGATGTGATAGACCCGGTGTATTTGGTAGCTCTCATAGGCGGCACTAACCTCCTCTTTTAAGCTCTCCAATTTGGACAGGGCCCACCGGTCCACTTCCAGAAGCTTGTCAAAAGCCAGCGCTTCTTTTTCGGCATCGAAACCATGGAGATTCCCCAAAAGAAATTTAAAGGTGTTCCTTATCTTGCGGTAGCCCTCGGAAAGACGCGCTAGGCCGTCCATGGACATGCGAATATCGTCAGAGGTGTCACTGGAAACCACCCAAAGCCTCAAAATATCGGCGCCATACTGCTTCATGATGTCCAGAGGCGAAATCACGTTCCCTAGAGACTTGGACATCTTTCGCCCATCCCCATCCACGATGAAGCCGTGGGTTAGGACCGCGTGATAAGGGGCCTTTCCGGTGGTGCCGCACGAAACTAAAAGTGAGCTTTGAAACCAACCCCGATGCTGGTCGCTTCCTTCAAGGTAAAGGTCGGCGGGAAACGCGAGCTTGTCATCCTCAAGCAACACCGACACGTGGCTCGCCCCAGACTCAAACCAAACGTCCAGAATATCCTCACCCTTTTTCAAATCTTTCCTGGAGCACTTGGGGCATGAGAACTTACCCTCCGTAAGATCCAGCGCCGACTTCTGAAACCAAACGTCCGAGCCTTCTTTTCTAAACTTGTCGCGAATCGCGCGCATGAGCGTAGGATCGAGGATCGCTTCCTCGCAGCTGGAACAATAGAAAACAGGAATGGGAATGCCCCAGGTCCTTTGCCTTGAAAGACACCAGTCTGGCCGGGACTCCATCATGCCCGAGATCCGGTTTTGCCCAGCCTCGGGAAACCATTTCACTTTTCTTATGGCCTCAAGGGCTTTTTGACGGAGATCGAACTTGTCCACGCCCATAAACCACTGCTTGGTCGCGCGAATAATAACCGGATGCTTACAACGCCAACACATCGGGTACGAATGCTTGATCTGTCCCGAATAAAGCAAATTGCCTTTTTGGAAGAGCGCTTCAACAATTTTTTCGTTCGATTTTAGAATGTGGCTCCCCTTCCATTCACCAGCTTCTTCCTTAAACAGCCCCTTTTCATTCACCGGCATCAGTATCGGCAAGTTCATTTTAAGGCCCGTGCGGTAATCGTCCATGCCATGGCCCGGGGCGGTATGGACGCAACCAGTGCCGTCACTCTTTGAAACGTAGTCCGCCAAAACGACCTGAGAGGTCCTGTCAATAAACGGATGCCTGGCTACAATCCCCTCCAGTTCCTTTCCGCTTTTCTTGAGCAGCACTTCAAAATCCTGCGGCGCCTCCGGAGAGATCACCTTGAGAGTCGCCTCTAAAAGCTCTTCCACCACAATGAGCACGCCAAAGAGCTTTGTCTTCACGAAACAATATTGAAAATGGGGATTCAGGGCCACGGCGACATTCGCGATGAGCGTCCACGGTGTGGTGGTCCATACGGCGAACGAAACTTTATCGCCGCCGACAAGCGCGATCCCTTTTTTCTCCAAGGCCTCCTTCTCTACCGGAAAAGAAATATAAATAGAAGGGGACGTATGATTTTCGTCATACTCGAGTTCCGCGTCCGCCAAGGCCGTCTCGCAGGACATGCACCAGTGAACGGGCTTTAAGCTTTGGAAGATGAACCCCTTTTCGGCAAGCTTGGCGAAAGCGTCAATCACGGAAGCCTCGAAAGCTGGGTTTAACGTCAAATAGGGTTTATCCCACTCCCCAAGAATTCCGAGGCGCTTGAACTGCTCCCTCTGCTTATCCACAAATTTTAACGCGTATTCAGCCGCTTTTTTTCTGAAACTAACGGGGTCGATTTCATGCCTGGTGATTTTAAGCTCTTTCAGGAGCTGATGCTCCACGGGCAGGCCGTGGCAATCCCATCCCGGCACAAAGGGAACGTCATACCCCTTCATCGTTTTGTACTTCACAACGATGTCTTTCAGAACTTTATTGAGCACGTGGCCCATATGAATATCGCCGTTCGCGTAGGGCGGCCCGTCGTGCAGAACGAATTTTTTGGCGCCGCGGCGCCCCTCACGAATCTTTTGATAGAGATTTCCTCGTTCCCATTTTTCCAAGAAAAGAGGCTCCCTTGCGGGGAGATCAGCCTTCATGGGAAAACTTGTGACGGGGAGATTAATCGTCTGCTTGTAATCCACTTTCATCTGAGGCGAAGGGCGATCCCGAGGAGGGTCTGGACAATAAAAATTTTCAGAAAATAAATGAAAAGAATCGCGATGATCGGCGAGAGGTCTATCCCAATTTTATACGAAGGGATTAGCTGCCTGAATGGCGCAAGAATCGGCTCCGTGGCTCGTTCGATAAACTGCACGATGGGATTGGAAGGATCGGGATTTACCCAGCTTAATAGCGCCCGGATGATGATGAGCCACCAAAGGATTTCAAGCAGATAACCCAAAACCACCGCCAGCGCCTGACAAAAATTTCCCAAAACAAACATAGCTTATTTCCCCTGACTGATTTCTTTAGAGCGTTTATGCGCGGCTTTAACCGCGTCCTGTATGATTTTTCCAAAACCCTGTTTTTGAAAAACTTTAAGCGCGGCTTCTGTCGTCCCGCCTTTAGACGCGACTCGTTCAATGAGGATCTCGGGATCTTCCTCGCTCTGCCCCATGACCTTGCCGCTGCCAAAGGCCGTCTGGTAAACAAGCTTTTTAGCGATATCCACCTTCATCCCCATCTCGTAAGCGGCCTCTATCAGCTTCTCGGCCAGCAGAAAAAAATAGGCGGGGCCCGAGCCGCTCACCGCCGTCACCAGATCCAACATTTTTTCCGGCACCTGCGTGATTTCCCCAAAAGCGCTTAAAATACTCTCCGCGATTTTTCGGTGCTTCTGGCTGGCGTGCTTGCCGAGGCTAAACGCGGACATTCCCGACCCGACCAGCGCTGGCATGTTCGGCATCACGCGAATCAACGACACGGGCTTCTTGAAATAAGCCTCAATTTTCGCTAGCGGCACACCCGCGGCAATAGAAATCACAAGCGATTCCTGGCTCGTACTGCTGGAAATTTCCTCAATCACTTCCTGCATCATTTGAGGTTTCACCGCTAAAATAACCACGTCTGAGAGAGAAACACAGTGGCGGTTGGATTTTGCCAGCTTCACATGGGCCTCTTTTTTAATGAGCCCAAGCTTCTTTTTGTCGATATCAAAGATGGAAATATTCTGAGGGTACACAGACTTTTCAACCAGGCCCCGCACCAACGCCTGGCCCATATTTCCGGCGCCGATAACCCCTATCCTCAAGCCTGACAAAGGCGACTTGGCGGTCACTGAAAAAGCGCCCTTCCCAAACGAACCATATTGGCCCCTTCCTCGATCGCGATCTCGAAATCATCGCTCATGCCCATAGACAGATGCTTCATCTCCACGTTGCCGTGTTTCAGGCCCTTGCAAACACTGAAAAGTTTCCTCAATTTCTTAAAGGCCTCTCGCTTCACTTCGGGGTCTGCGCTTTGGGGAGCGATGCCCATGAGGCCCAGAACGCGCACGCCCGGCAATTCAGCCACCTCTTCTATCGCTGTGTAGAGTTCCTCCGGTTTAAAACCATATTTCTGCAGCTCTCCTGAAATATTTATTTCTAAAAGAATGGAGGCTACTTTATTCTCCGCCAAAGACGTGTCGCTGATATTTTTTGCCAAACGAACGGAGTCCACCGACTCGATAAGGGAAAATAGAGAAACCGCCGTTTTTACTTTATTGGATTGCAAATGGCCGATCATGTGCCACTGAACGCCCGGGACATTGACAGAGAGTATTTTTGCTTCCGCCTCCTGGACCTTACTTTCCCCAAAAAGGGTTAGCCCCGCTGATTGCGCCTCTAAAATGAGCTCCTGCGAGGCGTGCTTGGTAACAGCTACAAGAGTAATGTCTTTGAGAGAACGCCCCGATTTCCTGGCCGCCTCATCCATCGCGCCTTGAACGCGCTCCAACCGTTCCTTAAATCCTGTCGTCGTAAAATTCATCAAAAAATCTCGCCTCGCTTTGTCGTTGATTATAGGGCATAACTCACCCAAAGTAAAATCAGCAAACCTTTAACTTTCCACACGGATTATTTGTAAGGTTATATTGTCGGCGCCGCCGTTTCCATTCGCCAGCTCCACAAGCCGCCGGCAGCCTTCCTCGGGCGAACAAGAAGCGGCCGTCGCGCCTATCTCTTCGTCACTCACCATAGAGTACAATCCGTCGCTGCATTGAACGTAGGTGTCGCCCGGCTCAACTTTTATCTGGTGAATATCCGCTTCTACTTTGGGATCGGTGCCAATCACGCGAGTGAGCGTGTAACGGTCTAGGGAGTGATCTGTCGTAAGGCGCAGGATGGCTCCTTTCCTTATCTGGTACAGGCGAGAATCTCCCACATGTCCAATTGTGAGCTGATCTTTTAAAAAAAACGAGGCGGTTAAGGTCGTTCCCATCCATTCGTCAACGGGCAGAGGCTTGTTCTCTCCGTAGATTCTCTGATTCACTTTTCCAAACGCTTCGCGAAGCCAGGCGGGGCCCGTAAATTCAACCATCGCCTTAAATAAAGTGTGAAGCTCCAACACCGCCATGCCGCTGGCGACTTCCCCGCGATCCATGCCTCCCAGGCCATCGGCTACGGCAAAAAGGAGGCCCTTTTTTTCTTGAAGCGCCGGTTCTCGCGGGTCTCCAATAAGCATCGCGTCTTCATTATTGGATCGTATTCGTCCTTTGTCGCTCAGCTGGAAGTAGGTAAGTTTGAGCATTTATCCAACTGTCTTGCCCGGCGAGCCCAGACGACCGCCGTAGCAGCGATGCCCACGAGCACCAATAAGATCACTCCCAATAAAAAGAAAACTCCGGCTAGAGCGCCCTTGCTAAGCGGCGAGTCAGGATTTCCAAAACACACGGCGCATGCCGTAATGAAATAGGATGTCACTTGAGTTGGGTCTTCCGAGTCTTCAGGAAAAACCAGATAAGGTAAGGAATCAAAACCAAACCGCCTACCAAGGACGCGATGCCCCAGCACAGGTTCGCTGTATTGTGATGATCCAGATAATCTCTGACAGCCCAAAAACCAAAAAAAAGTGTGATGCCGATTGAAAAGAGGATCACAATAATATGGACGGCTCTGAGGGACAAGAAGCCCCCCCTTTCTTTTTAAGCGCTAGTGAGTGCGGGCAAGATCAAGAGTACGAGAAAAAAAACGGCTGTCAGAATGAGAACGGAGTAAATAATTCTTTTTTCAGCGCTCAAGTGCATGAAAAATGCCGCCACGAGAGATGCCTTAATGGTCGCAATGACAAGCGCCACGCAAATGGCGGGAACCACAGGCAAATGAAAATAGGAAACGGCCACGGTGACCACCGTAAAAAACGCCAACGCCGTAAAAACGCCAATGTAAATTTTCACATGACGCTTGATCGCTTCGGGAGACAGGTCACTCATCGTCGGCTCCTACAGTAAGTAAAGCACGGGGAAAAGAAAGATCCACACCAAATCAACAAAATGCCAATACAAACCTGCCGCCTCTACCCGCCCCATGAATTGATGCGGTTCCGTTTTCCAGAGAGCGCTCCCAGGGACCAAGAAATACAGGTTCACTAAAATGCCCAGAAAAACGTGGAGCCCGTGAAGGCCCGTCAACGTGAAATAGATCGCGTAAAAGGTGCTGGTGCTCGGAAAATGATGATGCTCAAATTTATGGCCATACTCAAAACTCTTGACCACCAAAAAAGCAAGCCCCAATAAAATCGTAAGCGCCATATAAATCCTGAACCGTGTAATACTTTTCATGGCCAAAGAAGCCCACGCCATAACCATCGTCACAGACGACGTGATCAGAACCATCGTGTTCAAAGTCGCTAAAGGAACATTGAGGATGGTGGATCCCTGAGGCCAGGAATCAGCACCCGTGCGGAGCAGAACATACGCTGAAAAAAGCCCTCCAAAGAGCATGACCTCCGACGCCAGAAAACACCAGATGCCCAATTTAGAGTTGGTGACACCCGTCACGGGATGAGGCTTGGAAATATAGCGGATCAGGGCCTCTGACATTACTTGACCTCCGTCGCGGCACTTTGCGGCCAATAGTCTTTCTTTTGGCCAGGAACGCTGTATTCATAAGGGCCGCGGTAAACTTGAGGGCTCTTCGCGAAATTTCCATGGGGTGGCGGCGAAGGCGCCGTCCATTCAAGCGTCGTGGCTTCCCATGGGTTAGCCCCCACCTTCTTGCCCCAGAAAATACTTTTAAAGAAATTCACGATAAAAAATAGCTGTGATAAACCTAGAAGCCAGGCCGAGGCAGAAATAAAAACATTCAAGGGCTGAGTCGGTTGTCCATGAGCGTATTGCATCGGATCATATAGCCGTCTTGAAACACCCGCTAGGCCCTGAATGAACATCGGCATAAAAACACCGTTCATAAAAATAAATGACAGCCAAAAGTGAAATTTGCCGAGCGTTTCTGACATCTGCCGCCCTGTTGCTTTTGGAAACCAATGATAGATGCCCGCAAAAAGCGCGAAAATAGTCCCGGGTGCCACCACGTAGTGAAAATGCGCGATCACATAGTAAGTGTCATGCAGATGAATATCCGCGGCGGCAAGACCGAGCGGTAATCCCGTCAAACCCCCAATTCCAAACATCGGCAAAAAGGCGATCGCAAAAAGCATGGGGACTCTAAAACGGATAGCTCCTCCCCAAAGGCTTAAGACCAGCGTCGTGAGAATGATGACGGACGGAATAGAAATAATCATCGTTGTTATTTGGAAGAAACCGCTCATCTTGGTTCCCATTCCCGTCAAATACATATGGTGCGCCCAGACAACAAATGACAAAAAGCCTATAGCAATGACCGAATCCACCAGCGCTTTATAGCCATAGAGCGGCTTTCGAGTATTGCAGGCAATAACCTCCGCGACGATTCCCATCGCCGGCAGAATAAGAACGTACACTTCAGGATGC
>CAZDBQ010000027.1:0-5907 GCA_964503765.1 uncultured Planctomycetia bacterium
ACCCCGACGCCCCCGCTTGTAGCACTAGTTCGATACTAAAGAATGGCGGAGAGTCTGGGATTCGAACCCAGGATCCAGTTTTACCCGGATAACCACTTAGCAGGCGGTTGCTATCGGCCACTCAGCCAACTCTCCACAAAAAAAATTAAAAATTGAGAATGAAAATTTTGAAACTGGCGGAGAGGGTAGGATTCGGCGCCCTCCACGGGACTTCGTCTCCGCTTCGGGTCGGCCATTCGCCGCATTCGTTGCTCCTATCCGTCGCAGCTCATAAGCATGCGGCTCTCTTCGAATCCTGTTCTCTTAAAATACGGAGAGGGTAGGATTCGAACCCACGAGACCTTTCGGTCTAACGGTTTTCAAGACCGCCGCAATCGACCACTCTGCCACCTCTCCCCTATTTTTTAATAACTGTTGTTCCACCCATGTACGGCCGCAAAACTTCCGGAATCAATACGGAGCCATCCGCGTTTTGATTATTTTCCAGAAGTGCTATGATCACACGCGGAAGCGCCAGTCCCGAACCATTCAGGGTGTGCAAAAATTCTGTCTTTCCCGAAAATTGCCTTTTATACCGGATATTGGCCCGGCGCGCCTGAAAATCTTCAAAGTTACTTACAGAGGATACTTCAAGCCAGCGGCCAAGTCCAGCCGCCCACACCTCGATGTCATAACACTTCGCCGCGGCAAACCCCATCTCCCCACTGCAAAGCTGCATCACGCGGTACGGTAACTCCAAAAGCTGTAATATCTTCTCCGCGTCCTTCAACATTTTTTCATGCTCGTCGTAGGAAGTGTCAGGCCGGGCGAACTTTACCAGTTCTACTTTATCGAACTGGTGAACACGAATAAGTCCCTTGGTATCCTTGCCATAGGATCCGGCCTCTCTCCTGAAACAAGGGCTATAGGCCGTGTACTTAAGGGGCAAATCCTCTTCCTTCAACACTTCATCTCGGTGAAGGTTGGTGAGGGGAACCTCGGCCGTAGGGACCAGGAAGAGATCATCATCCTTAAGACGGTACATGTCTTCTTCAAATTTTGGCAATTGCCCCGTTCCCGTCATGCTGGAACGATTCACCAGGGAGGGCGGCCAGACCTCTGTATAACCATGTTCCTGTACATGCCGGTCTAGCATGAAGTTTATCAGTGCCCTCACCAATCTCGCCCCAATGCCTGTAAATAGAGGAAAAGCACTCCCAGTGAGCTTAGACGCCCTACCCATATCCAACATTCCAAGGGACAGGCCTATTTCTGTATGCTCTTTTGGCTTAAATGAGTGCTTTTTGGGCTCCCCCCAGGCTAAAATTTGTGTATTTTGGGCACTATCAACGCCACTTTTAACTGATTTATGCTGAATATTTGGGATTAAAAGGAGTAAATCTGTCGTTTTTTTGTCTAAATCACCCACTTTTAACTCATATTCATCTATTTTTTGGGCTATAGACTTCATAGAGGCGATTGTTGCCTTTGGGTCTTTCTTTTCCTTCAAAAGGAGGGTAATCGTGTCGTTTGCCTTGTTCTTCTCGGCCCTATGAGCCTCAAGCTCCCTCAATAACTCCCTCCGCTCCCCATCCACCTTAAGAAAGGCGTCTAAATCGAGCTTCGGAGCCCTAGTCTTGAGGGCTTCCTTGACTTCCTCTTTGTGTTCACGTATGTAAGCTAAATCGAGCATCGAGAATCCTTACAGATGGGTTATTTTCAAGAAAACTATGAGCCGACTGGGGATCGAACCCAGGACACCTGCCTTAAAAGGGCAGTGCTCTACCAGCTGAGCTATCGGCTCTAAACTTGACTGGTGCCTAACTCAGTAATTCTTTTTCCTTCGTGCTCTGAGACTGATCTATCATTTGAATGTATTTATCGGTAAGCTTTTGAATTAGGTCCTGGGAGTGAAAGCTGTCATCTTCAGTAATTTTCTTTTCCTTTTCCAGGAGTTTGACTCTTTCGTTGGACTCTCTGCGGATGGACCGAAGCGATACGCGTCCCTCCTCCGCCACCTTGTTCACAATCTTGACCATCTCTTCCCGTCGCTCGCGTGTAAGGGTCGGAATAACCAACCGTACGAGTTTTCCATCAATGATCGGGGATATCCCGAGGTCTGAATCAGAAATAGCTTTTTCAAATGCTTTGAGCGCGGAGGCGTCCCATGGCTGGATCAAAATCATCCGGGGTTCTGGAATGGAAATATTGGCAAGCTGTTTTAAGGGAGTCGAGGTACCGTAATAATCCACGCGGATGTTTTCGACCATTCCCGTATTCGCCCGGCCGGTTCGGATACCCGCTAAATTATGATGCAGCGCCTCCAGCGATTTTTTCATTTTTTCTTCTGTTTCGTGAAGAACCGTCTGGGAGGTAATCATGTCAATTCGTAACGAGGGTCCCTATCTTCTGGCCGGAGATCACACGCCGTATGTTGCCGTGTTTCATCAGATCAAAAACAATGATAGGAATGTTGTTATCCATGCAGAGGCTGATGGCGGTCGCGTCCATCACTTTGAGCTTCTTTTTTAGGACGTTCATGTAGCTGATTTTTTCGAAACGCTTCGCGTTCTTAACTTTCATCGGATCGGCCGAATAAATGCCATCGACCTTGGTGGCTTTCAAGATCACATCAGCGCCCAGCTCGATAGCCCTTAACGCCGCGGTCGTATCCGTCGTGAAATAGGGATTTCCGGTGCCCCCGGCCAGGATCACGATTCTTCCTTTTTCCAAATGGCGAATCGCCCGGCGCCGGATGTAGGGTTCAGCCAAAGCCTCCATCGAAATAGCAGTCTGGACTCTTGTAAAAACGCCCTTTCTTTCAAGGGCGTCTTGAACGGCCATGCCGTTGATCACGGTGGCGAGCATACCCATGTAGTCCGCGGTGGAACGATCCATACCTCGGGCAGCGGCTTCCAAACCGCGGAAGATATTCCCTCCGCCAATCACCACCGCAAGCTCCACGCCCGTCTTTTTAACTTCCTTGAGCTGAAGCGCGATAGAATCGACAATTTTGGGGTCGATGCCGTAGTTCAAACCACCCTGGAGGGCCTCTCCGCTAAGCTTGAGTAAAACTCTTTTGTAGGTCTTTGTCTTCACGAAGAGAATGTTTCTCCTAGCTGAAAACGGACAAATTGCTTAACCTGGAGCGTGTCTCCGATTTTCTTACCCGCCTCATCGATGAGCTGCTTAACCGACACCTTGTCATCTTTGATAAAAGGCTGCTCGAGGAGACAATGAGCCTGATAAAATTTGTCCAGTTTTCCCTGAATAATCTTTTCAACAATATTCTCAGGTTTGCCTTTGACCTCTTCCCTGAAAATGGCTTTTTCCCTTTCAATCATGGCCGGCGGAACCTCGCCGCGGGTGACACAAATGGGATTGCTTGCCGCTACCTGCATCGCAAGATTCTTGCCGAGCTCTTCCAGTAAAGCGTTTTTCTTTGATTCCGGACGAGTAGGAAGAAGCTCCACGATGACTCCCAGCTTATTGTTGGAGTGAACATAGATGGAAAGGCTGCCGTTTTCGGAATGGACCACTTTTGCCCTTCGCACCAGAATTTTTTCGCCGATCTTACCCGTAAGCTCAGCCACCCTGTGCGTGACCTTGTCAGATCCCACGGCATTTTCGCCGGCCGCCAAGGCCTCTTCGAGGGCCATCAACGCTAATCCTTTAAAATCCTCCGTCCGAGCGACAAAATCCGTCTCACAATTGGCTTCCGCCAGCGCTGCTTTGGTGCCGTTGACGCGCGCCACCACAAGACCTTCTTTAGCTTCTCTTCCCGCGCGCTTCGCGGCCTGCGCGACGCCCTTCTTTCTTAAAGCATCGATGGCCTTTTCAATATCGCCGCCACAGGAATCCAGAGCGGCCTTGCAATCCATCATGCCCGCGCCCGTTCTGTCACGCAGCTCTTTGACCTGGCTAGCTGAACCTGTCGCCATGGTTTTCTCCTATTCCTTCTTTGCTTCGGTCTCAGCGACCGCGGCTTCCACGTCGCCTAAGGTAAGAACCTCATCCTTGGCAATTTCGGGCGTTGCCGGGGCCTTTACTTTTTGTAACCCTTCTAGAACGCTGTCGACAATAATCCCCGTCAAAAGCTTAATGGAACGAATGGCGTCATCATTGCCGGGAATCGGGTACTGAATGCGATCAGGATCCGAGTCCGTGTCCACAATCGCGATGACAGGAATCCCCAGGCGATTGGCCTCTTTGATAGCGATTTCTTCTTTTTTGGCGTCAATCACAAACATGGCGCCCGGGAGCCTCTTCATTTCCGCCACACCGATTAAATTCTTCTCAAGCTTTCCAATTTCCTTTTCGAGCACCGCCACTTCCTTTTTGGTCAGCGCTTCAAACGTCCCGTCTTCTCTCATAAGAATCAGGCTTTTGTAACGGCTCACACTATGGCGAATGGTCTGATAATTCGTCAACATTCCCCCGAGCCAACGGTTATTCACGAAATACATGCCGCAGCGCTTGGCTTCCGATTCAACAATTTCCTGGGCTTGAGGTTTTGTACCCACAAAAAGAATGGGCACCCCCTGCGAGGCCACTTCCCTGATAAAATTACAGGCCTTGGTAAGATTGGCCATGGTTTTCTCAAGATCAATGATGTAAATACCGCTTTTTTCCCCGAAAATATAGGGCTTCATTTTGGGATTCCATCTTTTGGTTTGGTGGCCAAAATGAACACCGGCTTCGAGCAGACTTTGAACGAGTTCTTTAGACAATTTATTTCTCCTTTGTTTTGTTAGAGGGAACACATAACTCTATTTATTACAATAGGTTACGCACGAACAAATCCGTTCTCCCCGGCCGTAAGACCCACTGCGTTTAACACGTTTTGTAAACCCTTAATTATACCAGAATTTTAAAGCCGGGCAAGGATTAGTTTAGACTCTAAACTGAAGCTCGTAGAGGCGTTTATAGAGGCCGTTAGCTTGCAGAAGTTCCTCGTGACTGCCCAGTTCCGCTATCCCTCCCTCATTCAAAACAACGATCCTATGGGCGTCTTTTATCGTGGAAAGGCGGTGAGCGATGACCAAAACGGTCCGGCCCTGCATCAGGTTGTGAATCGCTTCTTGGACCAGAATTTCTGATTCCGAGTCAAGCGCCGAAGTCGCTTCGTCCAGAATAAGGACGGGTGGGTTTTTCAAAACCGCCCGGGCAATGGACAGCCGCTGCCTCTCGCCCCCCGACAGGCGTATGCCTCGGTCTCCCACGACCGTTTGGTATTTTAACGGAAGCTTCGAGATAAAATTATGCGCGTTCGCGATCCGAGCGGCGTGTTCGATGTCTGCCTGGGACATTTTAGAACGGCCGTAGGCAATATTGGCGCTAATCGTGTCATTAAAGAGGGTTGTTTCCTGATTTACGATGCCTATCTGGTCTCGAAGCGATTTCACTGTCACCTCGCGCAGGTCGATACCGTCAATGAGCATCCTTCCCTCCGTAGGATCATAAAAACGAGGCAGGAGATTCACCAGGGTTGTCTTGCCCCCACCACTAGGCCCTACAATCGCGACAATCTCTCCCACCTTGACCCTGATATCAATGCCTGAAAAAACTTTTTTTGCGTTGTACCCGAAAGAAACATTTTCAAAAGTAATCTCCCGCCTAAGACGCGGTAGATCCTTCGCGTTTTCCTTGTCGTTGATTTCGTTCGGAGTGTCCAATATTTCAAATACGCGCTCGGCTGCGGCCAACGCGACTTGATTGATGCCGTGCACACGGCTCAAGCGCTTAAAAGGAGGCAAAAGAGAAAAAAGAGCCGTCAAAAATGAGATGAACGCTCCCGGAGACATCTTATTTTCAATAACTTGGCGGCCTCCGATCCAAAGCACGGCTCCCAGACAGAAATACCCAATAAACTCAGTCAAAGGACTCACCAAAATCATTCGGCTGATAGATTTCATCATCGTCTTATAA
>CAZDBQ010000028.1:0-7210 GCA_964503765.1 uncultured Planctomycetia bacterium
TCGATTGAGGATTTGGCGCAGTTGATTCATGATTTGAAAAATTCAAACCAGAAGGCCCGCATCAGCGTCAAGCTCGTGGCCGAGGTGGGTGTCGGGACGATCGCCGCGGGTGTCGCTAAGGCTCACGCGGATGTCGTGCTGATCAGCGGCTTTGACGGCGGGACAGGCGCTTCGCCGCAATCGAGTATCAAGCACGCGGGGGCACCCTGGGAGCTGGGTCTCGCGGAAACACACCAGACGCTGGTGCTGAACAATTTAAGGAGCCGCATCGCTGTCGAAACGGACGGACAGCTTAAAACAGGGCGCGATGTCGTGATTGCAGCACTTCTGGGCGCCGAGGAATTTGGTTTTGCGACGGCACCCCTCGTGGCACTGGGGTGCATCATGATGCGCGTGTGTCATTTGAACACCTGCCCCGTGGGCGTGGCCACACAAGACCCAGAGTTGCGCAAAAAGTTTACGGGAGACCCCGCGCACGTCGTGAATTTCATGAATTTTATCGCGCAGGAGATGCGCGAGCTTATGGCTGCGCTCGGGTTTAGGACAATCAATGAAATGATTGGCCGCACGGACAGGTTGGAGGCTAAAAAGGCCGTCGATCACTGGAAGGCGAAGGGCTTGGACTTTTCCAATATTCTTTATCAGCCGAAAGTTGCGGACAGTGTAGGGCGTTATTGCCAAATCCCGCAGGACCACGGGCTCGACAAGGCGCTCGATAATACGACGCTGCTTAAGCTCTGTGAACCGGCTCTTGCGAAAAAACAGCCCGTGAAAGCCTCTTTGCCGATCAAAAATACCAACCGCGTGGTGGGCACTATTTTGGGCAGTGAATTGACACGCCGTCACGGCGCGGCGGGACTTCCGGATGGCACGATTCATCTTAAGTTCACCGGATCCGCCGGCCAGAGCTTGGGCGCTTTTATTCCGCGCGGGATTACACTTGAGCTTGAAGGGGACGCGAACGATTACGTCGGTAAAGGGCTTTCAGGCGGAAAAATTATTGTTTACCCTGATGCCAAATCGACGTTCAAACCAGAAGAAAATATTATTATTGGCAATGTCGCTTTCTACGGCGCCACAAGCGGCGAAGCCTATATCCGCGGTATGGCGGGCGAGCGTTTCTGCGTGCGTAATAGCGGTGTTCACGCCGTGGTGGAAGCGGTGGGTGATCATGGCTGTGAGTACATGACGGGAGGGCGAGTGGTGGTGCTGGGCCCGACCGGCCGGAATTTCGCTGCAGGGATGTCGGGTGGCATCGCCTATGTACTCGACGTGAAGGGAGACTTCTCAAATCATTGCAATAAACAGATGGTCGATCTTGAAAAGCTCACCGAAGCCTCAGAGATTAAAGAGCTCCGTGAAATGATAGAACGTCATGCCCAGCTCACGTCCAGTAAGCTCGCCAAACAGATTCTTGATCTTTGGGAGGAAATGACGCCGAAATTTGTCAAAGTGATCCCAAAAGATTACAAGCGTGTGATTCAGTCCCTTGAGCGTGTGAAGAGTTCGGGCTTAAGCGGTGATGAGGCGATTATGGCCGCCTTTGAAGAGAATGCGCGAGACCTTTCTAGAATCGGCGGGAACTAAAATGGGTAAACCTACCGGCTTTAAAGAAATTCAGCGAGAGCTTCCTAAAGATCGAGCGCCCGAAGAGCGTATTAAGGACTGGGGTGAGTTTCATCTCCACATGCCCGAAGATAAGCTGAAGGCGCAGGGAGCGCGTTGCATGGATTGCGGCATTCCTTTCTGTCATTCAGGGACGCTGCTCGCGGGCATGGCGCAGGGTTGCCCGGTCAATAATCTGATTCCTGAGTGGAACGATTTGGTCTACCGCGGCCTTTGGCGTGAAGCGTTGGATCGTCTCCATAAAACGAATAATTTTCCCGAATTCACGGGACGTGTTTGTCCGGCGCCTTGCGAGGGTTCCTGTGTACTGGGGATCAATGAGCCACCCGTGACGATTAAAAATATTGAGTGTTCGATTATCGATAAAGGATTTGAGGAGGGGTGGGTGGTCGCTGAACCCCCTCAGACGCGCACCGGAAAAAAAGTGGCGGTCGTGGGCTCGGGGCCCGCGGGCCTTGCGTGCGCGGCGCAGCTTAATAAAGCCGGTCACCTCGTCACGGTATTCGAGCGCGCTGATCGTATTGGCGGGCTTCTGATGTATGGCATCCCAAATCCTAAGCTCGACAAAAAAGTTGTTCAGCGCCGCGTGGATTTATTGGTGAAAGAAGGCATTCAATTTAAGACGAGCACGGAAGTAGGCAAGGATTATCCCGCCGAGAAGCTTCTCAAAGAGTTTGACGGAGCCGTGCTCTGCGGCGGTGCCACAAAGCCGCGCGATTTGCCGATTGAAGGGCGGAACCTCAAGGGAGTTCATTTCGCGATGGAGTTTCTTCAGGCCAATACAAAGAGCCTTTTGGACGGCCGTAAGAATCCCGATTACATTTCCGCCGAGGGAAAGGACGTTATCGTGATTGGAGGCGGAGACACCGGCACCGACTGCGTAGGAACCTCGATGCGCCACAAGTGCAAGAGCCTGATACAGCTTGAGATTTTGCCCAAACCGCCGGTTGGACGCGCGCCGGACAATCCCTGGCCGCAATGGCCCAAGGTTTATGTGCTGGATTACGGCCAGGCTGAGGCGAAGGCCGTCTTTGGCGACGATCCGAGAAAATATCTTGTGACGGCAAAAAAATTCATCGGAGATGAAAAGGGCCAGCTCAAAGAAATTCAGATTGTGGGGATCGAATGGCAAAAAGATGCCAACGGGCGTTTCGTTCCTAAGGAAATCGCCGGTTCCGAGAAGACGCTGCCTGCGCAGCTGATCCTTTTGGCGATGGGTTTTCTGGGGCCTGAAGCGACTGTGTTGAAGGGCCTCGGTGTGGAGCAGGATGAGCGGTCCAACGCCAAGGCCGAATACGGCAAATACGCCACGAACCTCAAAGGCGTTTTTGCCGCCGGTGACATGCGCCGTGGACAGAGCCTCATTGTGTGGGCCATCAACGAGGGGCGCGGAGCGGCTCGTGCGATGGACGAGTATTTGATGGGGCAATCGGATCTTCCGTAATTGACAGTTCACCCCTTTCTTGATAATCTAAGCAAACTTTAAGGAGAGTTATAATGGCAAACAAAGAAAATAAATACGCAGACAACGCCGCAGGCGGTTTTTACGTCGATACCCAGTGCATCGACTGCGATCTGTGCCGCCAGACAGCACCAGCCAATTTTGATAGAAACCAGAGCGGTGGTTATTCATTCTTGAAAAAACAGCCGACCACACCTGAAGAGGAAGCCCTTTGCAAGGAAGCGAAGGAAGGGTGCCCCGTTGAAGCGATTGGTAGTGACGGCTGAACATTTTTCTGATTTGAGTCGTGAGACAAAATGACTGTTACTTTTTGTAGCAGTCATTTTTTTTGATAGGGAGACGGTATGAGCGATGTTTATAGCGTAATTATCATTGGTTCCGGCCCCGCGGGCTTTACGGCGGCGGTTTATGCCGCGCGCGCGAACCTGAAGCCTTTGCTGTTTGAAGGATTGGTGAAGGGTGGCCAACCCGGCGGGCAGCTCATGCTCACGACGGATGTGGAAAATTACCCCGGTTTTCCGGAAGGCATTTTGGGGCCCGAGCTTATGGAGCTATTCAGAAAGCAGGCCGCGCGTTTCGGTACGGAGCTCATCCAGCAGGACGTGACGGAAGTTGATTTCTCCAAGCGTCCGTTTAGAGTAGTTTCAGACGACAAAGAGTACTTTGGGAAAACAGTGATCATCTCCACCGGTGCCTCCGCCAATTGGCTGGGCATTCCTTCCGAGAAGGCTTTGCAGGGTTATGGGGTTTCCGCTTGCGCGACTTGCGATGGATTTTTCTTCAAAGGAAAAGAAGTAATCGTCGTCGGCGGAGGAGATTCGGCCGTCGAAGAGGCGACCTTTCTGACAAAATTTGCGACAAAGGTGACACTGGTGCACCGCCGTGACGCGCTTCGCGCCTCAAAGATTATGCAGGACCGCGCGTTTAACAATAAAAAAATTGATTACATTTGGGATTCCACGATTGATGAGATAAAAGACCCTTCCCAGAAGAAAGTGACAGGCGTCGTCTTAAGAAATCTCAAAACGGGCCAAAAAACAGAGAAAAGAACCGACGGCGTCTTCATGGCGATCGGTCACACACCCAATTCGGAGCTCTTCAAGGGGAAGCTTGGTTTGGACCCCAAGGGTTACATTCTGGTGCAAGACGGGACTTCCACGAACGTGCCGGGTGTTTTTGCCTGCGGAGACGTGCAGGATCACCGCTACCGGCAGGCCGTAACGGCCGCGGGCACCGGCTGCATGGCCGCGCTCGACGCTGAAAAGTTCCTGGAAGGCGCGCACTCACAGCTGGCCAATCTTTAATGAAAGATCTGATAAAAAGACGCCGCTTCTTTTCGTTTTCATTTAAAAAAAAGCCAGAGTCTCTTCCTAAGAATCTGCTTCCTAAAATCAGAACCAAAACACTTCCTGGTCCCACTTCCAAAAAGCTCACCGAATCCTTGAGGCGCTTTGAATGTCCGCAGCTCACCTTTGTCAGCGAAGATTTCCCCGTTTTTTTTAAAAAGGCGTCTGGCGCGAATATCACGGACGTGGACGGCAATCGTTTTCTGGATCTTACTAGCTGTTTCGCCGTTTCCAATATAGGCCATGGGAATCCGGCCGTGCTCGAGGCGATAAAAAAGCAGTCAAGGCAGATGATGCACGGCATGGGGGATGTGCATCCCAATGAGGAGAAGGTGCTGCTGGCCAAGCGTTTGAGTGAGATCACTCCAGGTAATTTAAACCAGACGATCTTTTCTTCCACCGGTGCCGAGGCAGTGGAGTCCGCTCTAAAGACCGCCGTCATGCACACCAAAAAGACAGGAGTCATCGCTTTCCAGGGCGCGTATCACGGGCTTTGCTACGGAACGCTGAATTTGACCCACCGCGAGGATTTTAGAAAGCCTTTTTTAAAACAGCTCGGAGGGTTCGCTTACCACGCGCCTTTTCCGGACGCGCGGCTCTATGAGGGAAAGGCGTCTCAGATTTCCTTGAAGGCGGTTGGGTCTCTTGTGAAGAAAGCGCGCCGCTCAAAGCACCCGGTCGGCGCCGTGATTATCGAACCAATTCAGGGCCGGGGCGGAATTGTCGCGGCCCCGCCTGATTTTTTAAAAGCTTTGAGGGCGCTTTGCGATGAAGAAAAGATTCTTTTAATTGCCGATGAAGTTTTCACCGGATTCGGCCGGACCGGCTCCCTATTTGCGGTGGATAAGAGCTCAGTTGTTCCTGATATCCTCTGCCTGGGCAAGGGGATGGGTAACGGATTTCCGATTTCCGCGTGCATCGGAACGACCCGGGTGATGTATTCCTGGGGAGCTTCCACGGGAGATGCCATCCATACGAGCACTTTTCTTGGTAATCCCTTGGGATGTGCCGTCGCGCTCGCGGTTATCAAGGAAATTGAGGAAAAGAAGCTTGTCGATCGGTCAAAAAATTTGGGTGATTTTTTCCGGAAAGAACTTTGGAGACTGAAAGAAAAATATCCGCTGATCGGCGATATCCGGGGGTCGGGCCTCATGATTGGAATGGAGTTGGTTGAGCGCCCGCTCTATGGCTCTAAAAGCAAGAAGGTCCTCCCGGCAACCGCCAAAACCAAAGTTTTTATCACGGAGGCCCTGAAAAACGGCCTCATTCTAATTTCGTCGGGGCCCTTTCACAACGTGGTTTCGATCACGCCGCCTTTTATAATTTCCGAGAAAGACATTCTATTTTGCGTGAAGGTTTTTGACACCCTTCTAAAAAAACTGGTTTAATCAAAATCGCAGATGCTAAGGAATCTGGACGCTCAAATACTGGCGTTCGTAAGAAAATACAGCCAAGCAAACGCTCCCGAAGCGGCGTTCGAGGCCCTCGCCCTTAAGCTATTCAATTTTCAATTTAAACGAAACGAGAATTACCGGAAGTTTTGCCTTATCGAAGGCAAAACGCCCAAGAAGGTGAAGAGCTGGGAAGAGATTCCGGCGATGCCGACGCTGGGATTTAAAGAGCTTGTTCTTTCAACGTTTCCCATCAAGAACGCCGTGAGGATTTTTAAAACGAGCGGCACAACGGGTCAGAGCCACGGAGCCCATTTTTTTGATACCTTAAAACTTTACGAGGCCGCGATAGTACCGGCGTTTAAGCAAACTCTCATGCCGGAGGGTGGACGGATCCGGATGTTTTTCCTCATGGCTTCGCCCAACGAAGCGCCGAATTCATCGCTTTCCTACATGATGGGCGTCGTGAACCGAAAATTTTCTAAGGGAATAGGCGGGTTCTATTTCAAGAAAGAAAAGCCGTTTTTCAAGGGGTTGGCTCGGGACCTCGGCAAGGCAAAAGAAAAAGTGATGATTCTCGCGACGTCTTTTTCGCTTAAAAGTTTTTTGGACACTCTGAAGGATAAAAAAATTACGCTCAGTCTTAAAAAAGGAAGTCGGCTCATGGAAACAGGCGGGTTCAAGGGCAGGGTGAAGACTGTTTCAAAAAAAACGCTTTATGCTGAATGTGAGAAGCGTCTTGGGATTTCGAAGGCGTTTTGCGTCAGCGAGTACGGGATGACGGAGCTCTCGAGCCAGTTTTACGCTGATGAGTCAGGTATTTTTAAAGGTCCCGCGTGGACGAGAACACTTGTGATCGACCCCAGGACCGGTAAGGAAGCGAAGCGGGGAAGGACTGGTCTCCTAAGGCATTTTGATCTCGCGAACCGCGGCTCCGTGCTTGCCGTGCAGACGGAAGACTTGGGAAGGAAGACAGGGGACGGATTTGAGCTTCTGGGAAGAGCGCCGCAATCTGAACTTCGGGGGTGTTCGTTGAGTTATGAGAAGTTTTTAGCTATATGAGGCGTCGGGTCCTGTCCTTCGGCGGGCGGTCACCGCGGCGACCATCCCGCCTCGGCCACCCGCCGCTGGATCTGATCGTTAAATCCCTCGGGAAGTTGTCACGTCTTTGGCTACGAAAAGATTATTCTTACCGCAAAAAGGCCGTATCGAGACTCGTAAATAGGTCGGGGTATACCACCCGAATGGCGGAGGCGCTGATCGATGGCTTGTTCAAGGAACTGACTGAGAAAAAACTTTGGGGGCTTCTAAAATCGGAGTTTGGCGATCCCCGTATTTTGGATGGATTCAGGCGCGACCGTTTGGAGAAGCGGCTCGTGCGAGCA
>CAZDBQ010000029.1:0-8875 GCA_964503765.1 uncultured Planctomycetia bacterium
GGAAGCGGTGGTGGACAAGGTCGAAAAGGAACTGCAGAAAAGTTTTGATAAGGAAGTAAAGGCTCAAGCCGTCGGGGAACTAGTGATGGAGCATTTACATAAAACGGATGAAGTGGCCTACGTGCGTTTTGCTTCCGTTTATCGCCAGTTTAAGGACATCAATCATTTCATGAAGGAACTGAAGGAGCTTTTAAGTAAGAGGGAATAGCAGGCGGGTTATTCTTGAAAGAGCTTTTTCATTGTCTCCAAATTAATATTCAGTTTATTCCTTAAGCCCTCAATAAAAATTCTCATCTGCGCCGCAAATTTTCTGTTGGTTATTTTCTCACGTAGGTCTTCCTTTGCCTCTTGGAACCCCTTTTCATCCGCCCTTGGCCAGTCCTTTACTACTTTTAAAATGGCCGCGCCGTTTGAGAGGGCAAATCCCTGGCTGATATCCCCTTCCTTAAGAGCCGCCACGATCGTGTCTAACTGATTAGTCGTTTCCAGTCCCGGGGGAAAGGACTCTTTTTTAAATTTTTCGAACGTCTTTACTTCTATACCCTCATCCGCGAGTACTTTTTCAAATGAAGACCCTTCCATTTTTAATCGCAGCTCATCCAATTTCTTTATGGCCAACTCATTTGTTTTTTGTTTTGTTACAAATTCCCTTAATTGCTCTTTCGCTTCTTCGTAGGTCAGGACCTGCTTGGTTTCCGGGTTTATTAGCTGGTCTTTAACCAACTCGTAGATTCTTTGAAGCTCTTCCTCAGATAGCTCCACTTTATTTTTCTCGGCGTCCAAGGGTACGATGCCATAGGCAAGATCGCGGTCACTATTTTCCTGATTGTAGAGTGCTTTAAGCTCCTCGTCCGTCAGGCTAACTTGGGATCTTATCTTCTCGCGGATTTTATCAATGATGAGAATCTGGCGGATTTCCTCCTCAAAATCTCTCGTGCTCATTCGCAGGTAATTGGTCACGTAGAGCTTATAAAAATTAGGATCAAACTTCCCCTTATTTGAAAAGGCGGGCTGGCTTACAAGCCACGTTACGACTTCGCTGTCGCTGACCTTGATTCGCTCTTTTTTAGCGTAGGTCAAGAGAAGAAGCCTATCCCAGGCCTCGCCTTTGACGTTGATGAGGGGAGCGACGTCCTTTACCTGCTCGCCATATTTCAGCAGCAGTTCGTGCTGAACCGCCTTATAACTGGCCAAGTACTCATTGAGAGAGACTCTTTTATTCTCGATAAAGCCGAGAGTTGAGGGGAGCTTTCTCTCATCCTTAGAAATAAAGACACCCCAAAATATGAAAGGCGGGATAATCGTGATCGCCAGGAGGATATAAATACGCTTCTGATTTGTCTTATTTCTCAGGAATTTCAGCATAAGCCCGGCATTATACCTGAACCGCCACCACGGCGCAAGCCTTGGCGGGCCCTGTCAAGTCATTATCCTCGTATCATCGTCGCTTCGCTTCACCCAGGGATAGGACCAAGGAATATTCTCCTCAGACACGCTCCGGCGCCCCTCCGAGGCGCCTCGCTCGGTGGAGTCGCTCGCTCGGTCGCCTTTGGCGACCACCATGGCCGCTCGCGACTTCCAACGGTCCTCGGAGAATATTCCTTGGTCCTATCCCTCTACTGGCGGCTCAGCTGACCCTAGGTAGAAAGGCCCCGAGGGATGTCCTTTTCGGGATAAGATTGAATATGCGAGCGGGTGACGCGAGGGGTGGTAGCCTACGTGTAGGCTCCCCGACGCGGCAGGACCCGTGAGCAAGGTCCGAGGGGCCGTTTGGGTGAGCTGGGTGGCTAAAATTGACATAAGTTTTTAGCTGTGTTATACTCCCGCATGCATAAATAAGCCGAGTGCGGCTTATATTTTTTTCCTAACTTATTTATTATGAATGAAATAGGATTAAATAAGTTTTGCCTATCAAAAGGAATTTGGTGTCGAATACTTCTTCTTTTAAGCTAAAATTAGGTCTCCCAAAGGGTAGTCTTCAAGAGTCCACCTTTAAAATATTTAAGAAGGCTGGCTTTAATATTTCGGTCAGCTCTCGCTCTTATTTTCCTTACGTGGATGACCCGCAGATCGAGGCAGTTCTAATACGTGCGCAGGAGATGTCTCGCTACGTGGAAGACGGCGCGCTGGATTGCGGGATTACGGGCGAAGACTGGATATTGGAAAATGGCTCGGACGTGGTTCGTATCCAGGAGCTTGTTTACGCCAAAACGGGCATGAACGCGGTGCGCTGGGTTTTGGCGGTCCCAAACGCGTCTCCGATTCAGAAAGTGAAAGATTTGCAGGGCAAAAGAATCGCCACTGAGCTTAAAGGCTTTACCGAGAAATATCTAAAAAAGCATGGCGTGAAAGCGGACGTCGAATTTAGCTGGGGAGCGACGGAGGTCAAAGTAGGTTCTGGGCTCGTGGATGCCATTGTGGAGCTTACGGAAACAGGTTCCTCGCTTCGGGCGAACAATTTAAGAATTGTGGAGACGCTTTGTCACTCTACCACTCAGTTTATTACCAATAAAAAGGCGTGGGCGGACAAAGAAAAGAAAAAAAAGATGCAGCACATCGCGCTTCTCCTTCAGGGTGCCATCAACGCGGAGGCGAAAGTTGGCCTTAAAATGAACGTGGATAAAAAAAGTTTGAACAAGGTGATCTCGCTCTTGCCAGCGATGAAGAAGCCGACAGTTTCCAACCTCGCCACTGATGGCTGGTTTGATGTGGACACCATCATTGATGAAAAGATTGTAAGAGAGCTCATCCCCAAATTAAAAGAGGCGGGGGCTGAAGGAATTATTGAGTATCCTTTGAATAAAGTTATTTATTAAATGGAGGAGTGTTAAAGATGCCATGCGGTAGAAAAAGGAAACGCCATAAGATGGCGGTTCACAAAAGAAAAAAAAGACGCCGTCGCGATAGACATAAGAAGAGTAACCAGTAGTCTCAGTCTGGTTTCTAACTAGTTTCTTAAAAAAGAGGATTCCAGTGCATAAAAAACTGCAACTGTTTTGGTGGAACCATTGGGTCAAGATTGTCGTCGTGGCCTGGGTCATATTTATTTTTTGGATCCCTTTCGCGGCATTGAGTTCCATTGATTCTTACCAGCGCTCCTACATGGTGGCGTGGCTTTCCACAATGGGTTTGCAAGCGACGATCAGCGCTGTTATTTTCGTTGTTTTGTATTCCTGGGTGTTGCAGGGAGGGCTTCAGAAGCTTAAGAAAAAGCAGATCAAGAGCGATGGGGTCAATATCCACTGGAACGACGTGATTGGCATGGAGGCCGCCAAGCTCGAGGCCAAGGAATTGGTGGGGCTTATTACGGATCGCGCGCGCGTGAAGCAAATCGGCGGAAATATTATTCGCGGCATGCTCATGATGGGGCCACCGGGCTGCGGAAAGACGTACCTGGCCAAGGCCATCGCCACTGAGGCTGGGATTCCCTTTATTTCTATGTCCGGTTCCGAGTTCGTGGAAGTGTTTGTGGGTGTCGGCGCTTCGCGCGTGAGGCAATTATTCCAAAAAGCAAGGCGCCTGGCGTATGCTGACGGCGGTTGCATTATTTTTATCGATGAAGTTGACGCCATCGGGCGCAAGCGTGTTTTCTCGGTATTCGGCGGCACGGAGGAAACCAACTCCACCCAGAATCAGCTTCTGGCTGAGATGGACGGCTTGAAGGACAAGGATGAAAACGTCATTGTCATCGCCGCGACCAACGCGCCGGAAGAGAACCTGGACGAAGCGTTGCTTCGCCCCGGCCGTCTTGACCGCAAGATTTATGTGGATAGGCCCGATCTTCAGGAACGCGAAGACCTGTTCCGCTTTTACCTTTCTAAGATTAAATACGAGGATACGATCGATATCGCGCGCTTTGCCAGAAAGGCGGTTCGTAAAACCCCGGCTGATATCGCCAACATTACCAAAGAAGCGGCACTCATCGCCACACGAGGCAAAGACACCAAAGTGACTGCCGAGCATTTGTCGGAAGCGATGGAACGCGTTGATCTGGGGCTTAAAAAGAACCGGAAGGTGAGCGATAAGGAAAAAACGATTACGGCCTATCATGAAACGGGCCATTTAATCGTCACGTATCTTTTACATCCCACTGATGACGTATTTAAAGCCTCGATTATTCCGCGGGGTCCCGCCGGGGGAGTGACCTATTCCTTGCCGTTGGAAGATGAGATGTTCCGAAACCGTGATTGGTTTTTGGCGGAGATCCGTGTATTGATCGCCGGCTATGTGGCTGAGAAGATCAAATTTGGCGTAACCTCCAGTGGTGTTTCAAGTGACTTCCAACAAGCGATGCGTTTGGCCCACAACATGGTCTGGCGTCTGGGAATGGGTAAAACGGAGTCTTTGGGAGATTACATGAGCATTCCCACAGATCACCTATCGGGGAGCGTTAAGGATAAATTGAACGCTGAAACCCACGAGATCATTCAAGGGTGCATGAAGGATGTCGAAGGTCTTTTAAAGAAGGAAAACGAGATTTTTGAGCGATTTGCCAAAGAGCTTATAGAGCGTCAAGAGCTTGACTATGATGACATCGAGGCCATTTTCAAGGAATATGGGAAGCCCAATCCCCGACTCACAGATAAATACATCCCAAAAAAATAGAGGACGGAGTAAGTTTTTTTACGGCTCTTTTCTTCTGTTTTCCGCCTTCTGTTTTTTTTCTTTAACAGGCTGCGGCCCCAAGTACACCTATCCGGCCGATACGGTCCCCAAAGCCATTGAACAAATTTGCGGCGATGAATATAAAATCGAAGTCACGGCCCGTGTGGTAGGCAAAACGGTGGGGGCGCTTGTGTACCTCGACACGATTATTGACGCCAAAGGCCAGATCCCTAAAGAAGTACATGAGAAAATGGGGAAGGTCGTCCAGGTCGTTACCCGCGTGGCCCTCTCCACAGATCTGTCGATTGATTTTTGCACGGTCGTCATTCGTGACAAGGTGCATACCAATGAGCTTGTGATTACGCGATCCCTTGACGACACCAAACGCGCTAATGCGGACGCGATCGGCATCGAGGAATCTATCAACCGGACTCTTTTTGGCCAGGCCAAATTTGAGGTGGACACTACTGGCAAGGGTGATTTTGTATTGAAGGAAGTTAAAAAGGAAAGTTTTCTAGCCGAGCAGATTGTTCAGCGAATCCGGTTTAGTTTTGCCAAGGATGCTAAAGACGAGGCTAGTCAGCCCTTTATTCTGGTGGATGGTGTTTTTGAGCAAGAGGAAGGCAAGCGGGATTTTCATTTTTCCGTCATCGCTTTAAAAACTGAAAATCCCCGCGAGATGATCTTGAGCGTTTTTAAGATCGTGAACGCCGTCTTGCAAGGTTATCAGTTTACTGATTTTGATTCCATCGAGATACAGGACTATCTGAACCGCCAGAAGCTTGTTTTAAAGAAGCAGTCCCTTCTGGATTACCAGCAGAAAAAAATGACCGACAAAGAACTTTTAGATAAATTCCTCATGGAGTCCCAATCGATCCAGGAGGCCTTCAAGCTCTTTGGTTTTACCCTTCCTCAAGAACCCAACGGTAAAGAGGCAGCGGCCGTTGCGACTTCTCCCGCACCGTAGTGAGTGTGCGAGTAAGCGGGTTAGCGGGTATACGAGACACCCGCACACCCGCACACCCGCTTACATTTCTGAAATTAAAGTCTTACGCTAAGGTTAACCTTTTTCTGAATGTCCTCAAAAAAAGGAAAGACGGCTATCACGAGATTGAAACTCTCTTTGAAAGAATCAGTCTCTCGGATGAAATCACTCTTTCGAGCGCGGCGTCCGGCATTCGGTTAACCTGCGATTCCAAAAGACTTCCTCTAGGCCCAAAGAACATCGCCTATCGCGCGGCGAAGCTTCTGAAAGACACTCTAGGGATTGAGAAGGGCGTTGTGATAGCCATAAAAAAGAATATTCCTATTTCCGCGGGGCTGGGTGGGGGGTCTAGCAACGCGGCAACGGTTCTTTTGGGCTTGAATCGCCTCTGGAAGCTTCGTCTCTCAAAGGCGCAACTCCTACGTTTAGGCGCAAGCCTTGGAAGTGACGTCCCATTCTTTATTCTAGATACGCCCTTTGCCATTGGCCGCGGCCGGGGAGAACTCTTAAGGAGGGTTAAGGCCCCGCGTCTTAAAATCTGGCATTGTCTGGTGAAGCCCGCCTTCCCCCTTTCGACTAAAAAGGCCTATCAATCGCTCCCGTCATCTTGCTTGACACCCCAAAAAGCCGATGTTAAAATGCTGCTCCACTCTATTCAAAGGGGCCAGGGAACGACTCTCGCGAAGCTCTTAACTAATAGTCTGGAAGCTACTCTTAATAAACGAGTTATGACAATTTTAGAAATAAAGAAAAAGCTGCTTGAACAGGGCGCCTTAGGGTCCCTCATGTCGGGCAGTGGGTCGTGTGTTTTTGGTATTTATGCGTCGAGAGATCAAGCGTTTAAGGCGGCTCGCGTTTTGAGAAGCCAAACTAAAAATTGTCAGGTTTTCTGTGCCTCGACAGAGTGAGAATCAAGCGCCATTTTGCCCTGTGGTGTAATGGTAGCACACCGCCCTTTGGAGGCGTGAGTCTTGGTTCGAATCCAAGCGGGGCAGCTTAAAAAGAATGAAAAATTATGAGTGAAAAAACAATAAAGCCGGGTGCCAATAAATGTTCGTTTTGCCATCGCGTTTCGAAAAACGACGATAGGCTTTTCTCGGGTCCGGAAGTCTTTATCTGTGAGGAGTGCGTAAAATTTTGCAATGAAATCCTCACGCGCGAGCTGACTGATACCAAGAAGGAACCCGTTCTTTTAAAAAATCTTCCCAAGCCCTCTGAAATTAAGAAGACTTTGGACGAATACGTGATCGGTCAAGAGCAGGCCAAAAAGCAGCTGGCGGTGAGCGTTTATAATCACTACAAGCGTATCTATGCCAGCTCTGAGATCAAAGACGTGGAGCTTGAGAAATCCAACGTACTTCTCATTGGCCCTACCGGTTCGGGCAAGACGCTTTTGGCGCGGACGTTGGCTAAAATTTTGAAGGTTCCTTTCGCGATCTGCGACGCGACGACGCTGACTCAGGCCGGTTATGTCGGTGAGGATGTTGAGAACGTTATCCTGCGACTTCTGCAGGATGCCAATTTTAATGTGCAGCGGGCTCAGACGGGGATTGTTTATATTGACGAGATCGATAAGATCGGCAAAACCTCAGAGAATGTCTCGATCACACGGGATGTCTCAGGGGAGGGTGTCCAACAGGCGCTTCTTAAAATTTTGGAAGGCACGAAGGCCAGTGTTCCGCCACAGGGAGGACGCAAGCATCCTCAGAGCGAGAACACACAGATTGATACGACAAATATTTTGTTCATCTGCGGCGGGACCTTTTCACATCTTGATGCGATTATCGAGAGGCGTTTGGGGAAAAGAGACATTGGTTTCCACGGGCATACCTACCGACCGGGTCATAAAACGGGATCCATCGTTTCCCGTGTGGAGACTCAGGATCTTATAAAATTTGGAATGATTCCTGAATTTATAGGCCGTTTTCCGGTGATGGCGACGCTGGAACCTTTAAGCGAAAAGAACTTGCTAGATATTTTGATAAAGCCGAAAAACGCGCTGGTCCGTCAATTCCAGAAATTTTTTGAAATGGAGAATGTGGACCTTACGTTCACCGAGAGCTCATTGCTTGAGATTGTGAGGGAAGCCTCCAAGAAACAGACGGGCGCGCGGGGTTTACGCGCGATCCTGGAAGATTTGATGTTGGACGTGATGTATGAGATCCCCTCGATGGACGGCGTTCGCGAATGCGTCATCGACGGCTCGACCGTCGTAAACCGCGAACGTCCTGTGCTCATTGAAAAAAAAGGCGCCGCAAAGAAGATTGCCTAGGTGCTGATGAAACCTTTGGCGGTGATCATTCTGGCGGCTGGAAAAGGCAGCCGAATGAAATCCGAGCTTCCGAAGGCGCTTCATTCGCTCTGTGGTGAGCCGATGCTGGGGGTTCTTCTGGAGAGCGCCAAGACGCTGCGCCCCAAGAAAATTATTGTGGTTGCCGGGCACCAGTACTCGCGGGTCAAGCGCTATTTGAACGGACAGGGTCGCCTAGGCGACCAGGCCACCGTCGTTCGTCAAAGGCAGCTTTTGGGCAGCGGCCACGCGGTGAATCAGGCGGCCAAGGCACTTTCGGGATTTAAGGGCGAAGTGGCCGTACTCTATTGTGACACGCCGCTTATTTCAGCCCGGACGCTTCAAGCTCTCGTGAAGCGTCACGCGGCCAAATCCGCCCTTTGCACAATGCTCACGGTGGTCTTGCGAGACCCCTCAGGCTACGGCCGGATCCGAAGGACTCGCAAGGGTCTGGTAGAAAAGATTGTAGAAGACAATGACGCTTCATCAGCCGAGAAGAAGATAAGAGAAATTAACGTCGGCTGTTATATTTTTAACTCGAAGAAACTTTTTGAAGCTTTACAGTCAGTCCGCAAGAATCCGAAGAAAAAAGAGTATTACCTGACGGACGCCATTGAGATTTTGAGCCGGCAGGGAAACGTAGAGCCTGTCGTGACGGAAGACGCCGAAGAGGTTTTAGGGATTAATACTCGGCAGGATTTGGCGACGCTCGAGGGCATTATGCAGAAAAAAATTTTAGATCAGTGGAGTGAAAAGGGAGTGCGCATACGCGATCCCCGTACGACCACGATTGACGCCAATGTACAGATAGGCTCGGGCACGGTGATCCTTCCGAGCACCGTGATTGAAGAAGGCTCCGTGATTGGAAAGGCTTGTAGCATTGGCCCTTTCGCTAGAATTCGAGGCGGTTCGCGAATTGGGAATGGCGCCATTATCGGAAATTTCGTCGAAGTTGTTCGTTCGACGATTGGGGATAAAACCCAGATCAAGCATTT
>CAZDBQ010000030.1:0-4208 GCA_964503765.1 uncultured Planctomycetia bacterium
AACCGCGGCATTGATGAGATACGAGAACTGCGCGAGAACGTCAAATTTTCACCCTCTTCTGGCAAATTCAAAATTTACATCATCGATGAAGTCCATCAGATCACGGACGCCGCCTTCAACGCGCTTCTAAAAACGTTGGAAGAGCCGCCGGCCCACGTGAAATTCATATTCGCGACGACCGCTTCCCACAAAGTACCCGCGACGATTTTATCCCGTTGCCAGCGTTTTGATTTTAGGCGCATCACGACCGAGCAGATCGCCGCGACGTTAAAGGAAGTCTGCAAGAAGGAAAAAATCAAGATCGAGGACGACGCGCTTTTTGTGATCGCGAAGGCCGCCGACGGGAGCCTGCGCGACAGCCAGTCTATTCTCGATCAGATCGCCTCCTCGGTGGAAGACAAGATTTCGAAAGAAAATGTGTTTCAGTCCTTGGGCTTTCTGGAAGAAGAAAGATTGTTTGAGCTCATGGACGCGTTGGCGCGCAAAGACGCCAAATCAGCGCTGCTTATCCTCGATGGCGTCTTGAAGGAAGGCAAAGACCCCGCCTTATTCATGGAAAAACTGCTTGAACATACCCGGAATCTTCTTTTCCTTAAGATTTCCGATAAATTGGCGGACTTGGTTGATGCCACGGATTCTTACAAGAAGAGCCTTCTAAAACAAAAAGATTCTTTTACCACGGAGGATCTTTTCTATTTTTTCAGTGTGATCACTCACACTCTTCAGACCTTGAAACGTTTTGAGATGAAGCGTATCCCCCTTGAGATTGCGCTCATAAAACTGGCTCATAAAGTCCCGATGGAAGAGCTCTCGCAGGTGTTGGAGTCGCTTAAGGCCTTACCGAAGGATTCAGAAAAAAAAAATGACGTGCCGGCGTCTCGGCTAACACCTAAAGCCTCGCCACCGCCGCCCGCCAAGGAGGAAGAGGAGCCCGAGATTCCTGAGATTGAGGAGCTGCCCACCGGCGAGCTGGTGGTGGGGGAAGTTTTTCAGGAGAAAAAATCCACTTCTCTTGAGAATATCTGGGAGCCCCTTATCCGCCTTCTTAAAACTGAGAAAATTTCCGTGGCGTCGTATTTGGCGGAAGGGGAGCCTCTAGGGTTTGAGAGGGGAGTGGCCAAAATCTCTTTTCCTGAGAGGCTTTCGTTCCACCGGGAGTCTCTTGAAATGACCGACAATAAAAAATTAATCGAGAAACATCTTTCCTCGCTTCTAGATCAGGCCGTGCGTGTTGAATTTAAATCGGTGAAGGAATTATCCGGAAAAAATTATTTGACCGCAGCCGCTTCGCCTCAGGACTCCGGTCCCAAAGGCGTCCCCGTATCCGATGAAGCGATGAAGTCCGCGATGAATATCTTCGGCGGAAAGATTGTCAGGGCTTAGCGCATGCCTTACCCCGAATCCATGGTAAATCTCATTGAAGAATTCGCGAAGATGCCGGGCGTGGGGATCCGCACCGCCGAGCGTTTCGCCTTTTATATCCTGGGCGCCTCGCATGAAACGGTGGATGCCATGTCAAAGCTCATCGTGAAGGTTAATGAGAACATTCATTACTGCCAGGATTGTTTTAACTTAAGCGAAGAATCGATTTGCCATATTTGCTCCGATCCGACGAGGGATCACTCGGTCCTTTGCGTGGTGCAGGACCCCAAAGACGTTGTCGCGATAGAGAGGGCAGGCGACTTTGGGGGGATTTACCATGTACTTTTGGGGGCATTATCGCCGCTGGAAGGGGTGGGGCCGAAGGATATCAAGGCCAAGGAGCTTTTAAATCGCTTAAAAAAGGGCGAGATTAAAGAGGTCATTATCGGGACCAGCTCCGACACGGAGGGCGACGCGACCTCTCTCTATCTTTTGAAGCAGCTTAAACCCTTGAAAATCAGAGTGACCCGTATCGCTCACGGTGTACCGGTGGGAAGCGCTCTAGAATTTGCGGACAAAGCGACGTTATCGAGGGCTTTTAGGCAGCGGCAGGAGATTTAAACTTGACACCCCCTTAGGGGTTTGTTACCCTAATGGCAAGTCTTTATACATTTTAATTCGTTTCACAGCCTACGGTTACATTCAACACTCAAGAGGGAGCTAAACTTTTATGGGTATTATTGAACCAGTTAAAAAGGGTTTTGCCGTTGCTACTCAAAGCCTGAATCTGGTGTTCGCTCTGTTTGGTTTTGGAGTGATTTGGAATTTGATCAATCTCACCATGACCACAAGGTTGGGTGTGACGGAAGCGGGCGCTGCTCCCCAGACGCCAGCGGCTTCGGGCGCTATGATCGGCATCGGCTTGATCTTTATCCTCCTAAGCTTCTTCGTTCAGGCGGGTTCCTTGGGCTTCGTTTGCGACAAGCTAAAGACAGGGAAAGCCTCTCTAGCCACTTTTTTTGCGACGGGCACCAAGTTTTACGTTCGGCTATTAATTCTAGGGCTCTTGGTGGCCGCAATCGTAGGAGCTTTCATTCTTTTGGCGGGTCTTGTAATTGCGCTTTTGGCAGGTACCTTGAGCGTTCTGGGAATTATCGTCGCCGTCGTGATCGCGGCTATCGGGATTTATTTTGTGGTTCTTATGTTTTTGGCGCCCTACTTTATTGTGGCCAGTGACCAAAAAGTGATCGCGTCCGTGAAACAGAGCGTGGCGCTTGTGCGGAAAAACATCCTCACGGTCATTGGGATCGCGCTTATTTTGATTGTGGTCGGATTTCTTATTGGGATTCTTTTGGGGATCATTTTCGCGCTGCTCAGCGCGGCGGTGAAAGGCACGGCCTCTCAGGTCGTTTTCGCGGTATTAAGCAGTTTTGTAAACGCGTTTCTAGGTGTACTCGTCACAGGTAGCTTTATGCACTTCTTTTTTGAAGCCTCTTCTAATAATACAAGCGGCGCGAAATAGTTTTAGTTTTCTAGAGTTAAAGAAAACAAAAGCGTTTCAGCGCCGAAAAAGGACACGTTAACTTCGTGTCCTTTTTTATTGAAAATTTTTCTTAAAGAGTTTTTCCCCGGTAGCTCAGCTGGTAGAGCGATTCGCTGTTAACGAATATGTCCCAGGTTCGAGTCCTGGCCGGGGAGTTTTTTGGGTTGTTCAGATTCGAATTCTACAAAGGGAGGATGCATGTTATTCGGAAACTTGCGGAGAATTTTGACGATGACGGTTATGATGATCCCGATCCTGGCTGGCCCTTTTGAAGCCAACGCGGAGGAATCGGTTAGGAAGAAAGGTCAACGTGCGGCAAGCCGTGCCGTAGAGACTGCCAAAAAAGAAGCCACGAGCTATCCGGACAAGGCAGTTACTCCCGCAGCGCCAGTCCTGGTTCCTATACCCTACCCAATTATTTCTAAATCGGATAGAAAGAAGGCAGAGGAAGGTGGCGCCAGTGCGCAAAACGCTGCCGATCAGGCCGCCCGCGACGCGCAAAACGCCGCTGACCAAGCGGCTGCCGCTGCCGCTGCTCTTGAGGAAGCCAGACAGAAAGCGGCAATGGAAGCTCAAGAAGCGGCAAAAAAAGCGCAAGAGGCAACGAATGCGGCTGCCGCTGCAAATAAAAAGGCTAGTGATACAGCGAGCAGCCTCATTGGCTTATAATCTAGCTAAAGAAATCCCCATCGCTTGGAAATGCGGGTTCGTTTCAAGAATATTTTCGTAGAGAAAGCAGTTGCGAAACTCGTCCAATCGAGGGAGTTTTTTTGGAAGGGCAGGCATGTATGGATAAACGGCTTATAATCATCGGCTTGCTGAGTCTGATCGTGTGTGGTCATCCGTTTGAAGTGTCGGCCGCGGAGTACGAAGACAAGTGTTATATTTTCAAATCCGATACGGCCGACCCCAAGAAAACGGCGCATGTGGACTTGGCGGTCACGTTTGACGATTATCTGAAGACTCGCGATCATGACAAGGGCCTCAAGTCGGAAGGCAAGGAGGCGAAGCAGGAGCGCGACACCTATCTGAAAGAGATCAAAAAGTTGAGCAAAGAGACTGAGTCCCTTTCCGGAAAAGTGAAAAGAAACACTCAAGCTTTGGTGGATCAAATGATAGTGGATTTTAAAAAATTCGATGAGGATACGAGAGACAGACTCAAGGGAAAACGGGATGCGATGATCAGGGGGATATTAAACGATATCGATGCCGAGGTGAGAAGAATTGGCGAGGCGGAAGGATATTCATACATTGTCAAGAGCAAGTGCGGCAAGGACGGAAAGGATGTGACTGGGCAGGTGCT
>CAZDBQ010000031.1:0-10668 GCA_964503765.1 uncultured Planctomycetia bacterium
CTTGATATTTGCCATGAGGTGGTCGGCGTTCTTCTTGAGGAGTATGGCAATCGAATGAAGCCGGCAATTATTTGGGACGAGGTGTACAAGAAAGGCCGTTTCGGTGTAAAAAGTGGCGCTGGGTTTTACAATTACAACGCCACCTCTGAAAACGACAACACGACCGATGAGCTTTTGGGAAAAATTAAATCCCAGTATGCGGGCAAGGCCAATGCGCCATTTTCACCGGAGAGGCTCATGCTTTCGATGATCAATGAGGCCGCGCTTTGCATTCAGGAGAAGATTTCTTCCCCTGGCGACATTGATGTGGCCGTTCTTGCGGGCATTGGATTTCCACAGGACAAAGGCGGTCTTTTACAATATGCCGATTCTGTTGGCATTGATGTGATTCTTGAGAAGCTTATGGAGCACACCAGGGTTTATGGGGATCGCTTTTTTCCCGCCGGCATCTTGCGGCGTATGGTGCACGCCGGTTTTCTGGGTAAAAAGACTAAACGTGGATTTTTAGAATACGCGTAAGAGCACGTCAACAAAGGGAGTGAGGAACCGTCATGTCAAATTATCAGTTTCTTAGCATTTTAGTTGAAGAAGGGTACGCGCTTCTTACGCTCAACCGTCCGCCGGTGAACGCGCTTAGCAGGCAGTTTTTGGAGGAGCTCGGCAAGGCGATCGAGGAGCTTCAAGCTGAGCCCAAGGCTAAGGTGATTATTATCGCCAGCGCTATCCAAAACGTGTTTATTGCCGGGGTTGACTTGAAAGAGATGGCCCAGCTTACTAATCCGGACGACATTGTCGGGGTTATCAGGCTTGGACAGTCGGTCTTTAACAAAATTGAAAATTCAGAAAAACCGGTGATAGCGGCGATTCACGGCGCTTGCGTGGGCGGCGGGCAGGAGCTTGTGATGGCCTGCCATATCCGGATTGCGTCAGACAGGACCCGTTTTGCGCAGCCGGAGATAACGCTCGGAATCATCCCCGGATTTGGCGGCTCGCAGCGTTTGCCGCGGATGGTGGGCCCGAGCCGTGCGGCTGAGTTGATCCTTACAGGCGATTTGATTACGCCCCAGGAGGCGCTGAGAATAGGACTCGTCAATCGTGTTGTCTCCGACGGAGCATTACTGAAAACGGCTAAAGAGATGGCCAAAAAAATTTCCCGCCACGGCTTGCCGGCTATTCGGGCGGCGATGCGGGCTATCACTAAAGGCATTGATCTGCCCATGGCGGAGGCCTTGAAGGTGGAAGAAGATGAGTTTAGATCCGTCACGTCTACTCAAGACATGAAAGAGGGAATCAAAGCCTTCTTGGAAAAGCGCCAACCTAAGTTTACGGACAGTTAAGCCGGAGTGTGGTTTTGATCCCCCAAAGCCTCGGACTCTTATTTAAAAATACTGTCGCTCGCATCCCCGATAAGAAGGCTATCCATTTCAAGGAGGACGGGAAGTATCATTCCCATTCCTGGTCCCAGTTCGCCGAAAAAGTTGAGGCGGTGGCTACTGCTCTTATCGCTAAAGGCCTGAAGAGCGGCGACAAAATAGCGATCCTATCTGAGAACCGGCCGGAGTGGGCGCTCATCGATATCGCGGCCCAAAGCCTCGGAGCCGTAACCGTTCCCATCTATACTTCGCTCACACCGACGGAGATTCAATATATCCTTGCCGATTCCGGCGCCAGCATGATCGCTGTTTCCGGGAAGGCACTTTTTGAGAAAGTAGTTTCGATTCATCGTTCGCTGCCGCTTCTTGTTTTAGTCATCGCTTTTGAATCTTCCGCTTCACTCTTACAGAGCCAGTTGGCCGTGCCGTTGGCTTTGCTGAGGGACCTTGAGCGAACGGCGCCTGACCGGGTTACGTTAGAGGAAAAATTACGTTCGGTGAACGGCGAATCACTGGCCAGCATCATTTATACTTCCGGGACCACCGGTGTGCCAAAAGGCGTCATGCTGACACATTCTAATTTCATCACCAATGTGGTTTTTACAAAAGACGCTTTGAGAATGGACGAATCCGATATCCATCTGTCCTTTTTGCCGCTTTCCCATGTGTTTGAGCGGATGGCGGGGCACTACCTGATGATTTATATCGGCGCCACCATCGCTTACGCTGAAAATATGGACGCGGTGCCGCAGAATCTATTAGAAGTAAGGCCGACCTTTATCATGGGAGTACCCCGCTTTTACGAAAAGATAAAAGAACGTGTACTAGAAGCGGTTAAGAAGTCCAGTTCCGCGAAGAAAGGGTTGTTTCACTGGGCGAAGGCGCTGGGCGCCGAGAAAAGAAAAGCTTACTTTGAGCGTAGAAAATTAGGACTTTTTTTTAAAATGGAACTTGGCTTGGCCGATTGGCTCGTGTACAAAAAATTTAAAGAGCGTCTCGGGGGGCGCCTGAGATTCGGGGTCTCGGGGGGAGCGCCTCTGGCCAAGGACATCGCGGAATTCTTCTACGATCTTGGCGTCCAGATTTACGAGGGCTACGGTCTCACCGAAACATCCCCTGTTATGAGCTGCAACCGGGAAGGAAAATTTAAGTTTGGGACGGTGGGGATTCCCTTAAAGGAGATTCAGGTTAAGATTACCCCCGAAGGCGAAATTGTCACAAAGGGGCCCTGCGTGATGAAGGGGTACCACAACAAGCCAGAGGAAACCAGGGAAGTGTTGAAGGACGGCTGGTTTTACACGGGTGATTTGGGGCAAATTGACAAGGAAGGGTTTCTTGCCATTACCGGAAGGAAGAAGGAACTCATCGTAACCTCCGGCGGGAAAAAGGTATCTCCGCGGATGATCGAAGAGCTGGTGGAGAAGGATCCCGCTATTTTGCGCTGTGTTCTTTTTGGGGAGGGGAAGCGGTTTATCACCGCTTTGATTGTTCCGCGCGAAGAAAAACTAGTCGAGTACGCCCGGGAGCAAAAAATCGCTTATCAAAACTATCACGGCCTTCTTAAAGACGCCAAGATTTATGAATTTCTTGAGCGCCGCATTGAGGCTCTTTCGAAGGATCTGGCAAGCTACGAGAAGATCAAATATTTTACCCTCCTCGACCACGATTTCTCTCAGAGCGCGGGCGAGTTGACGCCTACCCTAAAGGTGAAGCGAGAGGTGGTCCTCTCTCGGTACAAAGACGAGCTTTTGCCTCTTTACGAAAAAGATAAAAGTTGATGCGGACTGATTGATGTGGACTGAGCACCGGCTTATCTCTTTTGATGAAACGCCCATCTTCTACAGGCACCTAAAAACGAGCGGACCTACAAAGGGGGTCGTGATTTTCCTTCATGGAATGGGGGAGCATGGAGGGCGTTATCGGCACATCGCCGAGTACCTTTCGGGCCTGGGTCTTGAATGTGTGATACCGGATTTACGCGGCTTTGGGAATAGCGGCGGCAGGCGTGGGTATGTGAGGCGCTTTTCTGATCATCACCGGGATGTGGCCGCGCTGCACTCTTTTGTCGCCCGAACCCACAAGGAGATTCCCGTTTTTTTATTGGGCCATAGTTTTGGCGGCCTCATCGCTTCTTCGTATCTTGCCTTTTGTGAGCATTCAAGAATCAACGGTTTAATTTTAAGCTCGCCTATTTTTGGAATTGCCGTTTCGGTGCCCGGATGGAGACATGTTTTGGGTGTTATCGGCTCCATTCTTTTTCCCGCCTATTCCCAGCCAAGCACGGTCACGCCTCCGATGCTCACGCACGACAAGGAGATGCTTGAAATCTATAAACGAGACCCGCTCATTTACCACTACGTGAGCGCCAGGCTTTACAGGGAGCTCGTTATGATGATCGCGCGTAGAAAGTCTATCGCTGAAAAATTGGATATCCCCATT
Organism: uncultured Planctomycetia bacterium; assembly: GCA_964503765.1. Classification (GTDB taxonomy): domain Bacteria; phylum Omnitrophota; class Gorgyraeia; order 2-02-FULL-51-18; family 2-02-FULL-51-18; genus CAZDBQ01. Next base: position 3,813 of record CAZDBQ010000031.1, read on the forward strand.
TTGGTTGTGCAAGCGGGCGAAGACTACGTGGTTTCGAAGCAGGACACTCTCAATTTTTATGACGCGCTTAAATGTGATGACAAGGAGCTGGAGGTTTATCCTGAATACTTTCATGAGGTTTTAAATGAAATCGGCCGCGATAAGGTCTTTTCCCGTATCGGCTTTTGGATTCTTAAGCGGTTGAACGATAACTCAAGCCACTAGAGACAGTTAGAAGCTTAAGCAAATTTTAGCGCGTTTAACATCTCCTTGCTTTTAGAGGGTATACTTCACGTAGAAGCCTTCAAAAAGGGGGTGGATACATGGGGAATGTAAGGGTCGGGATCTAAGCTGTCCTGATTCGGAGGTGAGTGAGATGATAAAATCAGATCTCTTAACGGGCCTTTTGATAGGAGTCATAGTTGGACTCGTGTTTACGTCACAGCTAGCTCCACATTTGGCAGTCATAGTCATTTTGGCCGTTGTATTTGGGACCAAAATGATAGGTATTAAATAACAGTCGTTAGGTAAAAAACACCATCTCGGCGAAAGTCGGGGTGGTGTTTTTTATATCCCATTGAATTCCCTTGACTGAATATTTCTCACATTCTATTATAGCCTCTGGAGTTAAAGAGTCTCAGGCAATTGACCATTTTTTTCTGGAAAGGGTGAACCTCAATGAAGAATTATTTGAAAATCAGTGTTTTAATGCTAGCCGTGTATTTTAGTTTTTGCTCAGCCGCATTCGCCGGAGATCCCAAGTCAAAGGAAAAGCAGAACGAAACAGTCCTTCAAAATGTCCCGAAAGAGGTAGCGTCTGATACCAACCAGGACGGGAAGGCAGACCGTTGGGAAAAGTACCAGGAAGGCGTCTTGGTCTCAATCCAGGCCGATAGCAATTTTGATGGCACGATCGATGAAAAAGGCTATCTTGAAAATGGAAAACTGGTCAAGGTAGAAAAGGACTCAGACGGCGACGGCAAGATGGATAAGTGGGTTTCGTACTAATTAGACCTTGCTATTACTATAATCATCTGATATAGTCAGCAAACTATGTTTTCAAACTTTCGTTTTAACCCCAGTAAGTATACTTTCGCCGGTATCGTCCTTGGTGTTTTTGTGGTCGCCGCGGTAAGGGCGATCCTTCATTTCTAAAGGTTTCGCGTGGAAAAGACTTCACGCTTAGCGACAGCGCTATGGCTTGTTATGAGCCTGGCGCTGTTTTGTTTTATTCCCGTGGTTGCCTATCTCGAGCTCAGGCATTACAAAGAAAAAGAGCCGTTTTTCTCCCCACCCGTGGAGCCAATCTCAAGCTCCCTTCGTATTAGAAGTGATAGTTATGGAAAGGGTTATTTCGGAGCCTCCCGGAACGGCGGCAGAGTCCATAAGGGTATAGATCTTTTAAGTCCCGTGGGGAAACCTGTTTTGGCTGCCAAAAGTGGTCGTGTGTTATTCTCGGGGGAGGATACAGGATACGGAAATTACATCGAGTTAGGTCATCCGGATGGTCTGACTAGCCGTTACGCGCACCTGTTGTCTCTAAGGTTAAAAAGGGCGACTGGGTGACTCAAAATCAGATTATTGCGGACAGCGGCAAGTCGGGCAACGCTCGCAATCCGCATATGTTAGCGCATCTGCACTTCGAAATTAGATACCAAAACGAGCCTCTCAACCCCGGCGTGGGGCTTCTGGATCCGTCAGTCGCCTTAAAGTAGTATCCGGGTTCAAGCCAGTGATAACCTCTGCTTTTATAGCTATAACTCATTTAATTTAATGAAGTTACATAATGCCTTGAAATAGGCATTTTTTAGTGTATACTTCCTATAGCTTTTTAAGAAGTTATAAATTTGCTCATTAAATTCTGTTTTTGTTAAAAAAGGCAAACCCGCTGAAAGGCGGGGGCGCAAAGCCAACGGGCCTAAACCTCGACGAAAGTCGGGATAGGGCGGCTGGGTTGCTGACAAGATAAACCCTATTCTGCCGGAAATCAGGCCCGCTTGGACACTCGATCCAACGATGAATAGGGGTTTTTTATGGGCCTGAACTTAAGAGTCAATATCGCGACCATGTCTTTAATGGTCTGCTTTCTCTACGCGGCGAATCCTCCAGTCGTTGTCTCCGAAGCCAATCTGATGAATAGAACGCAGGCTCATCTTGAACGGGCCTATGAGGAGTCTCTTAGATACCAGTTTGAGGATGGGGTGACGATTAAAGTTCACTTTACGCCGGAGACTCTGACGAGAAACGGTGCGAACGACTATTTCCCAAGGGAAGTCTTGAATGCCGCTGTACTTGCCTACCAAACGATCACGCAATTCCAAAGTTTCAGCACACCCGGGTTTTCATTCGCCGCTCCCAATAAAAAATACGCGTATGACTCGGACCGAACGATTGATATTTATTTGGGAGACCCGAGTGACGGTAAAACTATCCAAGCTTTCGGAAGCCAGAACCTATCGTTTAAAGACGCGCCCTGTTTTGACACCCTGAAATTATCCGAAACACGGTTTGAAGCGATTATATTGCTGCCTTCCAACTACCATCAATTCATAAAAAACTGGGAGCGTATCAACCCGTCTTCGCTTGGGCCGCGAAATATCGAAGTCGATCTGCGTGGAACATTGATCCATGAGATGCTGCACGTGGTTCTTTTTTACTACAATAAAAACCTAAACAATCAACACGACGCTGTTCATAAAACAGATTGGTACGTGGAGGGCCTGGCGAGGTACTTTGAGACTTTCGCGGGCGCTCGGCATGATTTTTTCTCGCAGGGATTTAAACAGATGCTTCCCGGGAAGGTTCGGTTCTCTCGTGGCGGCTCTAATTATTTCATGAGATATCCGGATCAGGCCTTTACGGATCTGCGCTATGAGAACGCTCTTTTTTGGAGATTCATTGATTACCGGTACGGTATCGCGGCTATTGAATCGCTCAGTCGTGATTTTCGCAAGACGGGTGTCAGCGATCCAAAAACTGCTCTAGAAAAAGTGACCGGGGTACCTTTTAAGGAGCTCCTAAAAAAATTCGCAACCCACATTCTATTTAAGGATTTTGGCCTTAAGGATGACGCGCATTTTCTCAAAGATATCGCAAGAACTCGGCTTCTTTATAAAAACGAAAATCTCTATTTGAAAGACGGTTTTGAAGGCGAGAGGTTTCTTGGAAAGCGATGCCAGACGGATTGGATAGGCCGATGGGAGAACGCGCAGGCGTCGTTTGGGGACGCGGCCATCGCCGGAGACAGTAGCGAAAAAAGCGATGTGTCAGGATGGGCCACTGATTTTTATCAAATCGAGCTGGATGACGAAAAGCCTGACGCGCCAAACTTGAGTGTGATGCATCAAGGCAAGGGGCTTGAACTCGCTGTTCAGCTGGCCATAAAGACAAAGGGGGGCTCTGTCTTAATGAGGGAGTTAGGCCCCATTTCAAGGGGGAAAGCAGGAGTGCTGGCCCTTGACGCGATCCTGGCGAGCGAGGGCTTATCTGCGGCCGATGTCGATAAGCTATTCATTTTGATCACCAATCTAGATCCCGCACTGACTACCGACTACGAAATTATTGTAAATCCTACCGTTCAGGCGTAGTATTCGCTTGACTTCCCAGACCGCAATTTTTATAATGACCTTCACAAATACAGGAGGTTGTTCAATGTTTCAGTCGTCTAGAAAGTATTTTGCGCTATTTCTTTTTGTTGTGTTCTCATTATCCCTTTCTACTGTTGCTTTTGCCGAAGCGGGCGCTTCTGAGAAGAGCGTTACAGGTTTTTTTAGAAGGGTTTTCAACTGGGGCCCTAAAACAGTCCAGAATACAGGTGAAATGACCGCCAACGTGCTCAACAACACCGGCGAGAAGGTCCTGGCTCCTACGGGCGAAAATACCGCCTCTATTTTAACGGGTGATATCGCCAAGACCGGTGATTTGATTGCCGAGCCTGTTGTGGGTACGCTTGAAACGTCAGGGCAGGCGACTGCTGAGACGGTGCAAGCCCCCGTTGAGGCTGCTCAAGAGGAAGAAGCCGCCAAGGCGTAAGCCGGAAGCTGATAAACTGAACGGATAGTCATTCGCATTTTTTAAGGGGGAGATTGTAGCTTAACTTGTTACAATCTCCCTCACTTTTTGGAGGACGCTTTTATGAGTCTGCAGCAAAAGATTGATCAAGATATCAAACAGGGGATGATCTCCAAAGACGAGACAAAAGTATCCACCTTAAGATTTTTGAAATCAGCGCTCAAATACGTTGCCATCGAAAAGAAGGTAGAACAGCTAAGTGATTTGGAGATCCAGCAGATAATTCAAAAACAAATCAAGCAGCGCCGTGAATCCATCGATCAATTTACAAAAGCGGGGAGGCAGGAGCTTGCCGGCAAAGAAGAGCAGGAAGTAAAGATACTTGAAAGCTATTTACCCAAGCAGTTGACGGACGCGGAGCTTGAGGCGTTTGTCACGTCGCGGCTCAAGGAGGCAGGCGCGACTTCCAAGAAGGATTTTGGACGGATGATGAAATTAGTGAACGAAAAATTGGGGGGACAAGCGGAGCCAAAAAGGGTCAGTGAAATATTGGGAAAGGTGCTCGTATGAAGATTAGGAAACCGTTTGTCGCCGTGATCGGAGCGGGTCAAGTGGGCGCCACAACGGCCCAGAGAATTCTGGAAAAGGGCATTTCAGATGTCGTGCTTTTTGACGTGGTCCAGGGGATGCCGCAGGGAAAAGCGCTAGATCTTATGGAAGCGGCGCCCATCGAAGGCCATGACCGGCGGATTATCGGTACGAACGATTACAAGGACATTGAGGGAGCCGAGATCATCGTTGTGACTGCGGGACTCCCGAGAAAACCCGGGATGACGCGGGAAGACCTCCTGCTTTTGAACGCTAAGATTATCTCTGAAGTCTCCTTGAATATAAAAAAGTACGCCCCGGCATCAAAAATCATCGTCGTTACCAATCCCTTGGACATCATGACTTATCTAACTTTTAGGCTGACGGGATTTCCTCAAAACCGTGTTTTTGGAATGGCGGGAGTTTTGGACACTGCGCGGATGAGGTTTTTTATCGCCGAGCGTCTTGAAGGGGTTCCCGGCGAAGTGGAAGCGATTGTTCTGGGAGGCCACGGCGACCTGATGGTGCCGGTATCGAGTCATTCAAAAATTAAGGGCAAACTGGTTAAAGAAATGATTCCCGCTGACGAACTTTCTAAAATAGAGCAGCGCACAAGGGATGGCGGAGCCGAGATAGTCGCCCTTTTGAAGACAGGAAGTGCTTTTTACGCGCCGGCAAGCTCCGTGACGGAAATGGTCCGATCAATTTTGAAAAACGAAAAGAAGGTCCTTCCGGTGTGTGCTTATCTTCAAGGAGAGTACGGACTGCGAGATATTTATTTTGGTGTCGCCGCTGAGCTTGGAAAGAACGGGATTGAGAAAGTAGTCGAGTTGACGTTGGCGGATGAAGAAAAGAAGGGAATGCTTCTTTCCGCTGAAAAAGTGAAACAAGGCATCGCGGAGCTGGAGCGTCTCGGAGTTTATGAAAGTTCACGAATATCAGGCTAGGCAGTTACTTATCCAATACGGCATTCCCACTTCCCACGCGGAAGTGATTTTTGATTCTAAGGATGCCAAAGGCGCTTTTCAGAAGCTAGCCAATCCCTTTTGTGTGGCGAAGGTCCAGGTTCTCATGGGCGGAAGGGGTAAGGCCGGCGGGGTTCAAAAGGTTGCCTCAGCCGAGGACGCCGAAAAATTCACAAGCTCATTTATCGGAAAACTTTTTTCCACTTACCAGTCAGCCGGAGAAGGAAAAATCGTCAAAGCCGTGTTGATGGCCGAAAATATTGATTTTCGGGAAGAGTATTACCTTGGCGTGGTGGTGGACAGATCCATGAGCCAGCCGGTGGTTTTGTTCTGCAAGGAGGGGGGCGTGGATATTGAAGAAATTGCCGCCACGAAACCCCAGGCGATAAAAAAAGTTCATTTTTCTCCGAGCGCCTTGCCCAGCAAAGCGCTTCTACTCGCCGCGATTAAGGACAATTTTTCTGACGGGGCCATTCCAGAGCAGGTCGCGGAGATCGCTGAAAAACTCGCAAAGCTTTTTGTGGAAAAAGACGCTTCAATTTGCGAAATCAATCCGCTTGTTCTGACGCCCGCGAACAAAGTTCTGGCTCTTGACGCCAAAATCGTTTTTGATGACAACGCGCTTTTCCGGCATGAGGATCTGCAGGTCTTGAAAGACCCCGATGAAGAGGATGAGAGGGAAAGGCGGGCGAAAGAGGCGGGCCTAAGTTATGTTTCAATGACCGGCAATGTCGGGTGTTTGGTGAATGGCGCGGGACTTGCGATGGCCACGATGGATGTGATCAAGTCAGCCGGGGGTGAACCCGCGAATTTCTTGGACGTTGGGGGAGGCGCCACAGCCGATCAGGTCAGAGAAGGATTTAAAATTATTCTGCAGGATGAGCGCGTCGAGGCGATCCTCGTTAATATTTTCGGCGGTATCATGAAATGTGACGTGATTGCCGAGGGGATCATTCAGGCTTCGCGCGAAGTGAAGCTTCAGGTGCCCTTGATTGTGAGGCTTGAAGGCACACGGGTCGAGGAGGGGCGGGCGCTTTTAAAGACGTCAGGCTTAGCCATTATTTCCTGCATGACTATCCAAGAGGCCGCGGACGCCGCCGTTCGCGGAGCCAGAGAATATCGGAAAGCCCATGTCCATTCTAATCAATAAGAACACTAAGGTTATCTGCCAGGGAATTACGGGGAAAGCGGGAAGCTTTCATTCCGAAAAAAGCCTTGAATACGGCACTCAATTGGTCGGAGGCGTTACGCCAAAGAAGGGCGGCTCTTTCGTGGGCTCCATTCCTGTTTTTAATACGGTTAAAGAGGCCGTC
>CAZDBQ010000032.1:0-3242 GCA_964503765.1 uncultured Planctomycetia bacterium
GAATCCACCACATCGAGCAGGATAATCCTCTCGAGGTGTCTTAAAAAATCAACACCAATACTTTTTTCTTTGTTCTCGTAAGCCGCTTTGGCTCGTTCGATCACCGCGTCCGCAAGCTCCGTTCCGGAGGATGACTCCAAACCCTCCAGCGAGATGGGGAATATTTTGCGAATGCTGTCTGAAAGCCCCTTGAACGCGTTTTCATCCTCGCCCGGCGCGTATCCCTCCGTCAGCTCATCCATCACCTCTTCAATCATGCCGAGGTAATGCTCCTTGAGGTTTTCCCCTTCCAGCACCTTGCGCCGCTCTTCATAAATAACCTCGCGCTGGCGGTTCATCACGTTGTCGTACTCCAAAAGCTGTTTTCTTATTTCAAAATTTCTTCCTTCCACGCGCTTCTGCGCAGTCTCAATAGCGCCCGTGATGAAAGGATGCTCAATCTCCTGCCCCTCCTCCATCCCGAGTTTTTGCATGAGGCCTGAGATGCGCTCAGAGCCGAAGATTCTCATCAGATCGTCTTCCAGTGAAAGATAAAATCTTGAGGAGCCAGGATCCCCCTGACGTCCGGAGCGCCCGCGCAGCTGATTGTCGATACGGCGCGCCTCATGCCTTTCTGTCCCGATGACGCGAAGGCCGTCAAGGTCCTTGACCCCCTCGCCCAACACGATATCCGTTCCGCGCCCGGCCATATTGGTCGCGATGGTGACGGCACTTTTTTGCCCCGCCTGTTTTATGATCTCCGCTTCCATCTCATGGTACTTGGCGTTCAAAACGTTGTGAAGCACATGCGCCCTTCTTAAGAGCCCGCTCAAGTGCTCTGACTTTTCTATGGAGATGGTACCCACCAGAACGGGTGTCCCCTTTTTATGGAGCTCCGCGATGTCATTGACCACCGCGTTGAATTTCTCCTTCTCTGTCCGGTAAACACGGTCGGGGAAGTTTTGCCGGGCCATGGGCCGGTTGGTAGGAACCACGACGACGTCTAGTTTATAAATTTCGTGAAACTCCGCCGCCTCCGTTTGCGCCGTTCCGGTCATGCCGCTTAATTTTTTGTATATCCTGAAATAATTTTGAAAGGTCACCGTGGCCAGCGTCTGATTTTCCTCTTCCACTTTGACACCTTCTTTGGCTTCCAGCGCCTGGTGCAAACCGTCCGAGTAACGGCGTCCCGGCATCAAACGCCCCGTAAACTCATCAACAATCAACACCTCGTTGTCGTTGACAACGTAATCCACGTCCTTCTTAAACAACGTATGCGCTCGGAGAGCCTGGTTGACGTGATGGACGAGCTCGACATTCGAGGGGTCATAGAGGTTATCGACTCCCAAGGCCTCTTCAGCCTTCTTCACACCCTTATCCGTGAGTGACACGGTACGTGTTTTTTCTTCTACCTGGTAGTCCTCTTCTTTCTTCATTCCCGGAATAATTTTATCAATCTTGGAATACTTGTCGGTAGATTCTTCGCTGGGGCCAGAAATAATAAGCGGCGTCCTCGCTTCGTCCACCAGAATGCTGTCAACTTCATCGACAATCGCGTAATGTAGGTTTTTTTGGACTCGCTGTTCGCTGTGCCTGACCATGTTGTCTCTTAAAAAATCAAAACCAAATTCATTATTGGTCCCGTACGTCACGTCGCTGGCGTAAGCCTTCTGGCGTTCGGCGGGTGAAGTCCCGTTCTGGATAACACCGATCGTCAAGCCCAGAAATTCATACACAGGCCCCATCCACTCCCTGTCTCGTTTAGCCAGATAGTCGTTGACCGTCACGACGTGCACACCTTTTCCGGTGAGCGCGTTGAGATAAACAGGCAGGGTGGCCACGAGTGTCTTACCTTCCCCGGTGGCCATTTCCGCGATCATTCCCTGGTGAAGCACCATGCCGCCGACAAGCTGCGCATCGAAATGCCTCATCTTGAGCACGCGCCGGCTCGTCTCGCGAACCACCGCGAACGCCTCCGGCAGCAGAGAATCCAAGGGCTCGCCTTTGTTTAACCGTTCGCGGAAGAAATCTGTCTTTGACTTGAGCTCCTCGTCCGATAGCTTGGAAATTTCAGGCTCGAAGGCGTTGATCTTCTGCACCGCAGGGGCAAACTTGCGAAGTATGCGGTCATTTTGCGTTCCAATTAATTTTTTTAATACCCATCCGATCATGAACCGTCTCCCCCTTGTTGTCTCAAGAAAGCTTCAAGAAAATCCCCAATGTCTCCGTTCAAAACTGCTGTCGCGTTAGAAGTTTCACAATCCGTCCGGTGGTCCTTCACAAGATTATAAGGATGCAGCACGTAGGAACGAATTTGGCTTCCCCAGGCGATCTCCTGCTTTTCGCCATAACTTTTCTGGGCCTCAGCCGCTCGCTTGCCCAACTCTCTTTCGTACAGGCGGCTTTTTAAAACTTTCAGCGCGGTGGCTCTGTTCTTGATCTGAGAACGCTCATTCTGGCACTGCACCACAAGCCCAGTCGGTAAATGGGTGATTCTCACGGCCGAGTCCGTCGTGTTGACTCCCTGCCCGCCTTTTCCGCCAGACCTAAAAACATCCACCCGTATTTCCTGCTCTTTGATTTCAATCTTGATCTCGTCATCCACTTCCGGGATTACTTCCACCGACGCGAAGGAGGTATGCCGGCGTTTGTTCGAATCAAAGGGCGATATCCGCACCAAGCGGTGCACGCCATTTTCCGACTTAAGATACCCAAACGCGAAGGGGCCCTCAAGCAGCAACGTCACATTCTTAACGCCCGCCTCTTCCCCCGGAAGAATATCAATCATCTCAACCTTGTAGCCCTGGTCCTCGGACCAGCGGCTGTACATCCGAAGAAGCATCGAGACCCAATCGCAGGACTCCGTGCCGCCCGCGCCCGCGTTGATGCTTAAAATCGCGCTGTTACGGTCATTCGGGCCGCTAAGAAGCTTTTGAAATTCGAGGAGCTCGATTTTTTTAGAGAGCTTGCGCAGTTCCTCATCCAAATGTTTGAACGATTCGGCATCGCTATCCTCCACGATCGCCAAGAGCCCTTCAAGCTCACGGCACTCCCCCAGAAGGCCAAGATAAGGCTCCGTCTGGCTCTTCAATCTCTTTAACTCTTGGATGATGGGATTTTTCTTGTCCGGATTTAGCCAGAAATCAGGGTCGGAAATTTGGCGCTCAAGCTCCTGGATGCGCGTACGAAGTTTCTCGACGTCAAAGAAACCTCCCCAAGGCGCCCAGTTTGTCACTCGCGGCCTTCAATAACTCCTGCAGATC
>CAZDBQ010000033.1:0-3460 GCA_964503765.1 uncultured Planctomycetia bacterium
ACCTCGCCGCGAGCCGGGCCGCGGCGATGAAAACGTTCAAGGAACAGGTCACCCCGTTCCTCACGACCTACTGCAGCCGTTGCCACGGCGAGAGGCGCCAGAAAGCCGGCGTGAGGTTCGACTACGCCCTGAAGACTCCTGCCGTCCCGAGCTTCCGGATCCTCTGGAAGAAGGCGGTCGCCCACCTCCAGGCGCGCGACATGCCTCCCGCGGAGGAGAAGCAGCCCGCCGACGCGGAGCGGACGATGCTCGTCGACTGGGTCGCCGGCTTGAAGCGCCTGAGCCCCAAGGACCCCGGCGAGTTCGTCATCCACCGCCTGACCAAGGTCGAGCTCGGCAACACCCTGCGCGACCTCTTCGGCGTCGATCCATCGATCGTGGGCGATCTGCCCGACGAGGTCCCCGGCGCCGGCTACACCAACTCGGTCTCGCCGCTCCTGCTCGAACGGGTCCTCCTGATCGCGAACGACGTCCTGGCCCGGATGCCCGCCGCCCGGCAGAAGGAGCTCTTCGAGAGCCCGGCCGCAGACGCCCGCCAGGTCGCCCGGTCGCTCGCCCGCCGCGCCTATCGCCGTCCGCCGACCGACGCCGAGGTCGACGTGCTGATGCGCGTCTACGCGCTGGCCGCGGAGCGCGGGAGGTCCCATGCCGAGTCGATGCGCCTCCTCGTGAAGGCGGTGATCGTCTCGCCGCAGTTCCTGTTCATCACTCCCGAAGGCGACGCGACGGACGGCGAGATCGTCCCGATCGGCGACCATCAGCTCGCGTCGCGGCTTTCTTACTTGTTGTGGGCGACGATGCCCGACGCGGAGCTCTCCGCGCTCGCCGACCAAGGCAGGCTGCGCGAGCCCGAGGCGCTCGCCGCCCAGGGCCGGCGGCTGATCGCCGATCCGCGGTCGCGGGCGCTGTTCGACGGGTTCGGCGCCCAGTGGCTCGGCCTCGACAAACTGGCCGGCAAGACGTTCGACGCCGCGAAGTTCCCCCAGATGACCCCGGCCCTCCGCGCGGCGATGGTCGACGAGGCGCGCCTGTTCTTCGAGAGCATCCTCCGCGAGAACCGGAGCCTCGCGACGTTCATCGAGGGCGACGAGGCGTTCGTCAACGAGACGCTTGCGGGGGTCTATGGGCTCGAAGGCGTGAAGGGCCCCGAGCTGCGCCGGGTGAAGCTCGCGGACGCCAACCGCGGCGGGATCCTGGCGATGGCGGGGATCCTGGCGACGACCTCCTTCCCCAACCGGACGAGCCCGGTGAACCGCGGCGTGTGGGTCCTCGAGCAGGTCCTGGGAGAGCACGTGCCGCCACCGCCCGCGGACGTCCCGACGCTCGAGAACCAGGATCTGCGGAAGGTCGGAGGGCTGACGCTCCGGCAGCGGACCGAGCTCCATCGCAGCAATCCCACGTGCGCGAGCTGCCACAAGGTGCTCGACCCGATCGGCTTCGGGCTCGAGAACTTCGACGCGATCGGGCGGTGGCGGGACCGGGACGAGGGCGGCGGCGCGATCGACCCGACGGGCGAACTCCCGGGGAACGTCCGCTTCGGCTCCCCGAAGGAGCTCAAAAAGATCGTCGCCTCGCGCCGCGACGACGTTGCGCGGAACCTGACGTCGCGGCTGCTCTCCTACGCGCTCGGTCGCGGATTGGACGGCTACGACGAGATTGTCGTGGATAGAATAGTAAAGGCGGTGGCGCAGGACGGCTACCGGATGCAGACGCTGGTCGTGGCCGTCGCGACCAGCTATCCGTTCACCCATCGCCGGATCCGTGATCTGAAAGGGACCTCGAATGCGAAATGAGCTCCTGATCGACCGCCGGACCCTGCTCCGCGGCGCCGGCGCCGCGCTCGCCCTCCCCCTCCTGGAGACCATGGGCTGGGCGGAGGGCAGGACGGGCAAGCCGCCCGTGCGGCTCGCGTTCATGTACATGCCGCACGGCGTGATCATGGAGCAGTTCTGGCCGTCCGATCCGGCGACGTATCTCGAGTCGCCGCCGCCGATCCTGGAGCCTCTGAAGGAGGTGCTCGACCGGTGCCTGCTCGTGAAGGGCGTGAGCGGTGTGCCGATCGCGCCGTTCAACGGCGCGCCGCACGCGCTGGAGCTCTCGACGTGGCTGACCGCGATCCTGCCCGACGCGAACCGCCGGGACGTGGTGAACATCGCGATCTCGGCCGACCAGATCGCCGCGAACTACGTGGGCGCGTTCACGGCGCTCCCGTCGCTGGAGCTGGCCACGGTGCCGCAGACGTGGAAGGAGAACCAGGAAGGGCTGAACGAGGCGTACTACTCCCACTGCAGTTTCCGAGGGCCGACCCAGCCGCTGAAGGCGGAGATCAACCCGCGCGCCGTCTTCAAGCGGCTGTTCCAGGTCGGGAGCCAGGGTGTGGACGCCGGCCAGGGCGGCGCGGACCCGCTCGACCGGAGCATGCTGGATCTCGTGCTCGGCGGCGCGAAGGATCTGCGCGGCACGCTGAGCAAGACGGACCGTCAGAAGCTCGACGAGTACCTCGACGGCGTGCGGGCCCTCGAGCGGAGGATTGCGGCCCTCGAGTTCCGCCGGAAGGAAGCGGCGGAAGAGGCGGCGGGCGTGGCGCCGTCCAAGCGGAGCGCCACGGATTCGCCGCCGATCGCGATCACGATCCCGGAGGGCGCGAAGCGGAGCGAGTACATGCAGGTGATGTGCGACCTGACGGTGCTCGCGTTCCAGACGGACCTGACGCGGGTGAGCACGTATATTGGTTCGACGCCGAACGGCGTCTCGTACCCCGAGCTCGGCTTCTCGGACCAGCACCATTCGCAGACGCACCACAACAACAAGCCCGAGATGGTGGACAAGGTCGCGAAGATCAACCGGTTCAACGTCGCCCAGTTCGCCCACATGGTGAAGCGGATGGCCGCGATCCGCGAGGGCGAGGGGACGCTGCTCGACAATTGCATCATGATGTGGGGGACGGGCCTGGAGGACGGCAACAAGCACACGCGGGCGAACCTGCCGTTCGTGATCGCGGGCCGGGGCGGCGGCAGTCTCAAGACGGGCCGCTTCATTCCGGACGCGAAGGCCAACCAGGGCGACCTGCTGGGCACGCTGCTCACGGCGGCGGGGATCCCGCTGGATCGCCCGATCGGCATCGGGACGAAGATCATCAAGGAGATGTTGCTCTCCTAAGCCCGGCTCCGGACGCAGAGCGTCACGCCGTCGACGGGGCGGAGGGTAGCGAACGAGTAGACCTTCAGCTCGTGGTAGGCGCCCCATTCGAACGTTGCCCCGTTCCCGGGTGAAGAGCCCAGGGAGCAAGGAGATTGGTGCGCCGCGAGGGATTCGAACCCACGACCCGCTGATTAAGAATCAGCTGCTCTACCAACTGAGCTAGCGGCGCAAGCTGTTTTAACGCACTTTTCTTTTTCCTGTCCTAATTTGTCCTAAAACAGGTACACTCCCTCCGCCTTTCAAGGAGAGGGCCGTGACG
>CAZDBQ010000034.1:0-4119 GCA_964503765.1 uncultured Planctomycetia bacterium
GTTCGCGCGCATCGGCCGCAAGCTCATTGAGAGCATTCGGCATCCGACCATCGTACGGGATCCGGCTGCACTGACTGAATTCTCCATTCACCCAGTTGGCGTGCGACAGGCGATTGCCAACGCCCTCCGCAACGAGGACCAAGAACTGGCCCAAACGCGCTGGTCGGATGCCTTGTCTTCCTCGGGGACAGCGAAGAGTTGGTTCGGCGTCCAGTTTGGCCCCCGGCTGGTTGATTCTCGGACCGTGACCGTGGAAGCGTCCGCTGCGGATGCCTTCGCCCCGGTTCAACGGATCGGCGGCAAGAAGGGCTGGTACTGTGCGAACTGGCTCTGGCGTCTGCGAGGGACTCTCGACTTGCTGGTAGGCGGCGTGGGACTGCGCAGGGGCCGCCGCGATCCGGAGAGCCTCCGCGTCGGGGACACGGTGGATTGCTGGCGCGTCGAGGCTCTGGAACCGAATCGACTGTTGCGCCTCGCGGCGGAAATGAAGGTGCCAGGCCGGGCCTGGCTTGAGTTTGAAGTTACCGAGAGCGAGGGCAAATCCACCATCCGTCAAACGGCGATCTTCGATCCGGTCGGTCTGCTGGGTCGCGCGTACTGGTATGTTGTCTATCCCCTTCACCAGTATGTGTTTGCCGGAATGCTGCGAGGCATCGCTCATGACGTTGGCAAGCCAGTAGTGCCAGCCAGTCGATCGACCCGGGAGGGTTCCTTGTCACAGTGGCTTGTCCTGGCTCTTTTCCTGGTCATCTGCCTGGCCACAGCGGGTCTTGGGGCTGCGTGGACCAATCTCTCCGTTGGCGATTGGTACGCGGCGATAAAGAAACCTTCGTGGAACCCTCCCAACTGGTTATTCGGCCCAGTTTGGACGGCGTTGTACATCGGAATGGCCGTCGCCGCCTGGCTCGTCTGGCGAAAAAACGGGCTGGCTGACGCATGGTTGCCGCTGCTTCTCTTCGGGGTGCAGTTGTTCCTCAACGCGGCTTGGTCGGCCCTGTTCTTTGGCATGCGCAGTCCTGGCATTGCCTTCGCCGACATCGTTCTGTTGTGGATTGCGATCCTGGCGACGATCGTCGCGTTTGGGCGCGTTTCCGGTCTGGCGGCAACATTGCTGGTCCCGTACCTCGCCTGGGTTTCCTTCGCGACGGCGCTCAACTGGTCCATCTGGAGGCTGAACGCATGATATCAAGGTTTATCTTCCGTTCGCCCATGCCCGGTGACGAACCGTGAATCTACCAAGACGCTGGGGAAAGTCCTTTGGCAGCCGACCCTGTTCCAATGCCGGAAATCATGGCTCGCCTGGCCTTCGGTGAGATGGCCAACGAGCTGCTCCTGGTCAGTACGCGAGTTCTCCCCCGGGCGCTGCTGTCGTCCGGTGAGGTTTAGTCAAGGAGAGTTATGATGGATCCAATTTGGTGGTGGGCGCTGTTCAACCTTTTCCTCCTTGCGATGCTTGCCCTCGACCTGGGCGTCTTTCATCGCAAAGCCCACGAGGTATCCCTAAAAGAGGCGCTTACCTGGAGCGTCGTGTGGATTGCGCTAGCCCTGCTTTTCAATGTGGGCATCTATTTCTGGCTTGGGCCCACACCTGCACTTGAATTCCTGACTGGCTACCTCATCGAAAAATCGTTGTCGGTGGACAACATCTTCGTGTTTGTCATGATTTTTTCATACTTCCAGGTGCCCGCGCTGTACCAGCATAAGGTGCTGTTCTGGGGCATCCTAGGCGCTCTGGCGATGCGGGCCATTTTCATTTTCGTCGGCGTCGCGTTAATTCAGCAGTTTCACTGGCTCATCTATGTCTTCGGCGGGTTCCTCGTCTTGACCGGTGTCAAGATGGTCTGGACACATGGCAAGAAAATCGAACCGGAAAAAAACCCGGTGATTCGGCTGTTTCGCCGCATGATGCCGGTAACTCAGAATTACGAGGGGGACCGCTTCTTCATTCGCCACGCCGGGCGCCTGTTCGCGACACCGCTCTTCCTGGTCTTGCTGTTCGTCGAGTTCACCGACCTAATATTCGCGGTGGATTCGATCCCTGCCATCATGGCAATCACTATGGACCCCTTCATCATCTACACTTCGAATGCCATGGCCATTCTAGGTCTGCGTTCGCTTTACTTCGTGTTGGCCGGAATGATGCAGAAGTTCGTGTATCTGCACTATGGTCTGGCAGCGATCCTGGTTTTTGTCGGCGGCAAGATGCTGCTGTCGGACCTTTACAAGATTTCCGTCGGCGTCTCTTTGGCGGTGGTAGCGACTCTGCTACTGGCAGCCGTGGTTGCTTCCTTGCTGCGAGCCCGCCGCATGGCACCACCGATCGGCGAAGCTGAAACGCTGGAAAAGTATAGAGTCTCGCCTGCGACTCCGCCAGGTAATGGTTTGTAAGGAGCGCCGTTGCCCAAGGAAGCTAGCGACTGGTTACGGAAACGAGGAGTAAGGAATGCCAACGGACATCGCGCCGCGACTGGGACCGATTTACGTTTCCGACTGGGAAGGTGCTGGTTTGCCTTTCTCCAAGGGCCTCTTGGCTACACAAATCCTGGCCACCGGTTTAGAAACCGATCGTGCCTATGCCATTGCCGCCGACGTGGAGCGCGAGTTGGTCGAGAAGCGAGTGCGTGTGATCAGCGCGGGCGAGCTAGAGGAACGGGTCAGCTCGATGCTGACTACCCGCATCAGCGCTGAAAGTGCAACACGCTTCCTGGCGTGGCGTGCTGTGAAGCGCTCTGGCCGGCCGTTCCTTGTTGCCCTGTGTGGTGTGCCGGGCGTCGGCAAGTCTACTTTGGCGACACGCCTAGCCGTGCGACTGGGAATCAATCACTTGATTACCACGGATACGATCCGAGAGGTGTTGCGTACGGTCATTCCGGAAACTGTTCTGCCGGAACTGCATGTGTCGACGTACGAGACGGCACCGGACGCGCCGATCGGAGAGTCATGTATCCCGAGCTATTATCGGCAAGCTCGCGCGGTCGCCGCGGCAACTGCCTCTGTGGCAAACCGCCTTGCCGCAGAACGTCGAAACGCCATCTTCGAAGGCGTCCACCTCATTCCTGGCAAGCTGACATCCAACCTCGTCGCCGATAAGGCCAATATTCGTCAACCCATCGTTATCGAAACACTCTTGGTGTTGCAGGATGAGGAACTCCATCGTGTTTACTTAACGCAACGCCTGAACGGAGAACCAGGGCGAGACGGCGAGCGCCACTTGCGCCATTTTGCCATCATCCGCAAATTGCAAGAAACACTACACGAGGCGGCCGTCGCGGCCAATGTTCCCATCCATGACGTGACTCACCCTGAGTTGTTGACGCAGGCGATCGTGGACCGCATTATCGCAGCCGCCAGTCCGAATCCGGAGGGCCGAAAATGACTTCGCCGGCTCTTCTCGTGCTTGATGGACAAGGTGTGGTTTTCAACGATCCGTTTGCTGATTTCTTGGTCCAAGCCGCCAAGGCTACCGGGCAATGTGTACATACGCTGCAACAACGCTGGAAACAGGAACTGCGGGTTCCGTTCTGGAGCGGTCTACTGAGCGAAGCGGACATGTGGCGCACGCTCCTGGGAGGACAAGAACTCCTTGACCTCCCCGCAGTGTTGGAAAACGCCTATGCCCCTGGGCCGGCTGCTCCGTTCCTGTCGCGGTGGTCCCAGCGTGTTCCACTCTGGCTTCTGTCCAACCATCGCACGGCCTGGCTGCTGCCGCGGCTCGCTCGGTTTTCCCTGGCAGATTTCTTCGAGCGCATCCTTGTCTCCGATGCACTGGGATTCGTTAAACCCGAGGAGCGCTCTTTCCGACCGCTATTGGAAGCTAACTGCGAGCCAGGCAGTGTAGTATTCGTCGACGATCATTTATGCAACGTCAACACCGCCACCAATCTTGGTTTTTGTGCTTTACACGCAGATAGGGCAGGCAAATGGATCTCGCAGGTGGAAGCCATGCTGTTCCAGCCGGCTCTGTTGTGTCCCAACCTGGACAAGGAGAGAAAACTGTGGCAAACAGGGGAAGAACAGGGGAAGGAATAGAGAATAGCATCATCCGACCAATGCGTATTGCCGTTCGCAGTACCAAGAAACACGTTCGCCTGACGACATGTCATGAAACTTGAGCATTTT
>CAZDBQ010000035.1:0-2599 GCA_964503765.1 uncultured Planctomycetia bacterium
TTGTGAAACATCCAGGCTTAGAGGCTTAGAGCAAGATCCTATCATTTTAGCAGGCGAAGTGGGATGCTCATTCTTGCTCCACCGTCGGATGCATGGAAAGTCAGACCCTCCTGACGTCGGCTGCTGCAAGCTCTAAATGGCCAGGAACACCTCGCTGGGCGCATTCGCGAGATGGCGGTGAAATTCTGAAATTCTGATGAGTCCAGGGACCACAAAAGTTTTTTCATTTTGTTCGGGACTTCCTCTTTCCACCCGGCTATAAGCTGGGAATGGAACTTGAACTGGTTTGTCAGGGCCGTCGCGTCCGTGCCGAGGAACTGGTCTGGTTGCGCCAATGGATTGCCGATCAACCGCAATGGAGCCGCAAGCGCTTGTCGCGTGAACTCTGCCAAGAGTGGGACTGGCGCAACGGGCGCGGGCAGATCAAAGATTTTGCCGCCCGCACTTTCCTGGAGAAGCTCGCCTCGCGCGGCTTGCTGGTTTTGCCACCTTTGCAGTTGCAGCGGAGCCATGCTCGGCCCAAGCCGACGGGACAGGTGCTGATCAATTGGCCAACGGATCCGATCTCTGAATCGCTGTCGGAACTTGCGCCTTGGCAATGGATCTTGGCGCTGGCTGGCACGCCGGAGGCCCAGCGCTTTGATGCTTATTTGTGGCGCTATCATTATCTGGGGTTGCGGGTGGTCGGCCAGAACCTCAAATACCTGGTCCGCGATCAGCAGGGCCGGGATTTGGCTTGCCTGTTGTTTGGCGCGGCGGCTTGGCGCGCGAGCGCGCGGGATCAATTTGTCGGTTGGGATCAAAGGCAACGCGCCGCCGCGCTTCCGTACCTGACCAACCATACTCGTTATCTGATTCTACCCTGGGTGAAAGTTCCCGGCCTAGCCAGCCACCTGTTGAGCCAAGTGGTTCGGCGGCTCAGTGAAGATTGGCAAAATAGGTTCGGACATCCGATCTATCTGTTGGAGAGTTTTGTCGAGCGAGGGCGATTTGAGGGGACTTGTTATCGGGCGGCGAAGTGGCTGTGCGTGGGACAGACTCGCGGACGGGGCCGACAAGGGGCCAACCCAAGTGAGCCCCCTGAACCGGCCAAAGACGTTTATCTTTATCCATTGACCCGGCATTTTCGCCGACCTCTTTTGGAGGCGGCATGAGCGCGGCCGTTGCTGGGCTGATTGAATTGGAGCGCGCGGCCGCCGAACAAGGTCGTCAATACGGACGGGAAAAGCTGCGCCAGCGCTTGCAAGCCATCGCCGATGAGCAAGGACTGGTCTGTCCCGGTTCTGGGGCGCACTTGCAGGATGCGCGCTTCCGCAATCTGCCGCTCATCACGACCTTGGGAACCGTGAGCATCCGGGCGCATTATGGATATGATCGGCTGGCCAAGAAATGGACTTTTGCGGTGCGTGATCTCTGGGGCCTGGCCTGTCGGCAAGAAATCAGTCCCGAACTGGAACAACAATTGGGCTACACGGCCACCGAATGTGGCTCTTACAAAAAGGCCCAACAGATGGCTCTCAGTTGGGGTGTCCAGATCGGTTCTACCGCCATTCACAAACACGTCCAACGCTTGGGGCGCGAAGCCCAGCGCCAGCAGGAACTTCGCACCGAGCGAGCGCTGAACCCAGGCACCCGCCTGGAGGTCACGCGGGAGGCTCAGGCCAAAGCCCCCAACGCCCTCAAAGAGTACAATCTGGTGATCAGCATGGATGCTTGGAAAGGGCGGGAACGCGCAGAGGATTGGGGACTCAAACCCGCCGACGCCCCCGGGAGCCGAGTCCAATGGCGCGACTTAAAGCTGGCCGTCATCTACCGATTGGACCAACGGGTCGAAAAAGCGCCTTCCAGCACCGATCCGGCCACCCGTCCTCGCCGTGAGATTTTGCAGAAGTTCTGGGTGGCCGCTCCTTCGGGCACTCCGCCCGAAGAGTTCGGCCGGCACGTGCATGCCGAAGCTCTGCGCCGGGGCATGGCTCAGGCCAAATACGTCTTGATGGTTTGTGATGGCGCGGTCTGGATTTGGAACCTCATCGAAGATCGTTTCCAATCCGCCCTCAAGGAACTGGATTTTTATCACGGCTCCGAACACTTGTGGGAAGTGGCCCGCGATCTGTATCCGCAGCCCGAACCAGCCCGGGCTTGGGTTCAACCGCTCTTGCACCAACTCCGCCACGGCCAAGAGGCCAAGGTGCTCGAAACTTTGGAGAGTTTGCCCGAAACCTTGCGCCACGTGGGCGGTGTGCTTACCGAACTGGTTCAGCGCGCGATCAACTATTTTCAAAATCACCGGGAACATCTCCATTATCAGGACAACGCCGCCAAAGGTTTTCCGGTCGGTTCCGGGGCGGTGGAATCGGGTTGCTCGCAGTTTCAGGATCGTTTTAAGCGCACGGGCCAGTTCTGGAATTCCGTTTCCATGGGCCGCCTCCAGGCACTCAAAGTGACCCGGCACAATGGCGATTGGGATGAGCTGTGTCATCGGACCCCTCTCCCCACGAACTCAACCAAGTCGTCAGACCAACCGCCCTCCAGCCCTCAATAATCAAGTTTTCTCCTTGAAATCGGACCAAGAGTTACCGCCATCTCGCGAATGCGCCCG
>CAZDBQ010000036.1:0-13352 GCA_964503765.1 uncultured Planctomycetia bacterium
GAACGTAAATAGCGGCTTTATTTCAGGACTTCCCACGCCGGAAGCCAAAAAGAAGATCACCGAGTGGCTTGAGAAGGAAAAGTTGGGCAAGGCGGCCGTGAATTACAAATTGCGCGATTGGCTTTTTTCCCGCCAGCGCTACTGGGGTGAGCCAATCCCGATCGTGCATTGCGCGAAATGCGGTCTTGTTCCTTTATCGGAAAGCGATCTTCCATTGCGTCTTCCTGAGATGAAAGATTTTAAACCAAGCGGCAACGCCGAGCCGCCGCTGGCGAAAGCCAAAGACTGGGTCAACACGAAATGCCCCAAATGCCACGGACCGGCTCAGCGCGAAACGAATACGATGCCGCAATGGGCGGGTTCCTGCTGGTATTATCTCCGCTATATCGACCCCAAGAATAAAACGAGTTTTTGCGATCCATTGCAGGAAAAGTACTGGATGGCCGTCGATCTTTACGTGGGAGGGGCGGAGCACGCGGTGTTGCACCTTCTTTATTCTCGCTTCTGGCATAAGGTTCTCTACGATTTGAAATACGTTTCGACACTGGAACCCTTCACGAAGCTTGTGAATCAGGGGATGATTTTGGGTGAAGACGGACAGAAGATGTCGAAATCCCGCGGCAACGTGATCAATCCTGATTTTGTCGTGGAAAATTACGGCGCTGACAGCATGCGGCTTTATGAGATGTTCATGGGCCCCCTGACGCAGATGAAGTCCTGGTCGATGAATGGGGTGGAGGGGGTTTACCGATTCTTGGGCCGTGTCTGGCGGCTTTACACGGATAAAGAGGGGAATTTGAGTCCCGAGATAAAGGATGAAAAGTCCTCACAAGAAATTGAAAAACTTCTTCACCGGACCATCAAAAAAGTAACCGAGGACGTTGAGACGCTGCAATTTAACACGGCCATTTCAGCCATGATGATTTTCTCGAACGAACTCGCCAAAGAGCCGGTGAAATCGAAAAAGCTTATGGAAGATTTCGCGCTTATTTTATCCCCCTTCGCGCCGCACCTGGCCGAAGAGCTTTGGCGGATGCTCGGCCATAAAGAGAGCCTCTCCGCTCAGACGTGGCCGCGGTTTAATCCCGCTCTGATCCAGGAGGATGTCATCGAGATTCCGATCATGATTAATGGCAAAGTAAAATCACGGATCAACGTGCCCACCGCCTGGAACGAAGCCGAAGTGGAAAAAGAGGTCATGAAAGACGAAAAAATCTTATCCGCGCTTCAGGGAAAAAAAATCACCCAAAAGAAATACGTTCCGAAAAAGATTTACACCATCGCAGTCGCCTAATGACAGTCGGCCTCGGACTCTTCTTCTCCGAGACGTTCGTTTTCCCCTCCGAGGAAAACTCACTCGGTGAAATCGCTCGCTCGTCGCCTGCGGCGACTCCGTGGCCGCTCGCGCTTTCAACGCCCTTCGAAGAAGAATCCTCGACCGATGAGCATCGTTAATTCTATAAGGAGACAACCGCTTTTTTACGCGGCAATCGCTTTATCTTTAGCGATCGCTGTATGGCACGCCTTTGTTCCGACGGCAAAAAACCCATTTCCTCAAGGCAAGGTATTTCTTGGCGGGACCATTGTTTCCGAAGTTGAAGAGCGGGAAACTTTTTACGGGGAAAAGCGCGTTTCGTTCGTTCTTGAGGGTAAAAAAATATGGGAGGGGTCCAGCGCAAAGCCTTCGGGCGTTAGCGGCGGGGTGAAAGTTCATCTCAGAGATCCGAAAGAAGACCTAGCCTACGGCGATGAGCTGGTGATGCAGGGAGAACTGGTCGCACCCAAAGGATTGAGGAATCCAGGGGGATTTGACCAGAAAGCCTACCTTGAGCGCCAGGGGATCTACGCCTTATTTTACGGAGCGAAGAACGCGAAGCTCAAGCTTCTAAAAAGGGGTCAGGGAAATATCCTTCGCGCCAAGGCGATACAGGCCAAGCGATTTTTGTCGAAGAGTCTGTCCCGAGAGTTTGATACCCGGGACGCTAGTTTTCTAAAGGCGCTTTTCTTGGGGGAGCGTAGTGATCTTGAGGAAGACTTTAAGGACCTCTTTATTAAAACAGGGACAATGCACATCCTCGCGGTCAGCGGTTTTAACATCGGATTTCTTGGGCTCACGCTTTTCTTTCTTCTAAAACCTTTTCCGGTTTCTCTCAACGCAAAGCTCCTTGTAACACTTATCCTGGTTTGGTGTTACTGCCTCATTGTGGGGTGGCAGGCGCCGGTGGTACGAGCCTCCGTCATGGCCTCTGTTTTTATTCTGGGCAGGCTTCTCGGAAGAAAAACAAACGCTTTGAACACGCTGGGGTTCGCGGCGCTTTTGATTCTCTTGGTGAATCCCCAACAGCTTTTTGATGTGGGTTTTCAGCTTTCGTTCCTCGCCGTTTTTGGCATCGTAAAATTTACTCCAGTTTTTGTCGAGAAACCAAAGCTTTTGCCCAACGAGAAACTAACCCTTAAAGAGAAAGCCATCTTTTATTCAAAGGAGCTATTCTGGATTTCCTTTATCTGCCTCGTGGTGACCCTTCCCGTTACCGTACAGAATTTTTATATCGTGACGCCGTATTCTTTGATCGCGAATATGGTGGTCGTTCCCATTTCATTTTTACTTTTTTTCTCAGGCATACTTTTCTTTCTTACTTTCTGGTGGCTGCCTCCTTTTTTGGCTCTGATCCCGTGGGCAATGAAAATTCTCATGAAGATATTCGTTGGGGCGCTTTTTGCCATTGAAAGCGTACCTGGTTCCTCCGTAATTGTCGGAAAACTAACTCCCGTCTTATGGGTGATTCTGGCAGGCGGGCTTTTTTATTTGCTTTTTACGGCACGACTAAAAGATAAATGGAGGAGATTTTTGGCCATTACACTCTTTGCCACGACTGTATTCTTCGCTCAGGAAGTTTACCGCTATTTTCATCGTGAATTTAAGATGACCGTCCTTGATGTGGGGCAGGGCGACGCCATTTATTTTGAATTCCCGAAGGGCGGCAATCTTCTCGTGGACACCGGAAAAGGGGGAGACAGCGACAAGGGCCGCTGGGTGATCGCTCCCTTTCTCAAATCCAAAGGCGTGCGCACCCTTGAGACGGTAGCCATTACCCATCCCCATGATGACCATCTTGGGGGGCTGCCGACTGTTTTGGATGAATTTAAAGTGAAGGAAGTTGTGGAGAACGGCCAGGCGTACGACTCGGATATTTTTAGGCTCTCGCGGGAGAGGATTAAAAATGAAAAGGCAAAACATTTGATTGTTCATCGCGGGATGCGATTGGATCATTTTCCAGAGGTGGAGATCCTTGTGATTAACCCGCCCCTTGGTCGGTATCCGGATAAGGATGTGAATAATGCCTCGGTGGTGTTGAAGGTTATCCACAAAGGGCACAGCTTCCTTCTTACCGGGGACGTCGGTCAGGAGGCTATGGTAGAGCTGTTGAGCAGCGGCGAGGATGTGAGGGCGACTGTTTTGAAGGTTCCGCATCACGGGGGAAAGTTTGGCCCCGAAGGGGAAGCCTTCGTGAAAGCGGTCAACCCCCAGATTAGCGTCGTGAGTGTCGGGCAGCGCAATGTCTATCATCACCCCTCGCCAAAGACACTTGAGAGCTTGAACTTGGTTCAGGGAAACAGAGTGTACCGCACAGACCGAGACGCTGCGGTGGAGATTGTTTCCGATGGGGAAAGTGTTGTACAATCAATCTATGCAAAATAAGGCTAAAGTCCTACGCGAACTATTCCAATCTAAATCTATTCTCCGGATCGCTGGTGCTCACAATGGGCTGGGTGCCAAACTGATCGAGCGAAACGGCTTTGACGGCATATGGGCGAGCGGTCTTGAAATCTCAACTTCCCATGGCGTTCCCGACGCCAATATTCTCACGATGACGGAGTACCTGGACGCGGCCTCGGTCATCAACCAAGCGACAACGCTTCCGGTCATTTGCGATTGCGACACCGGCTATGGCAACGCGATGAATGTGATTCACATGGTCAAAAAGTATGAGGCGGCGGGCCTGGCGGCTGTCGTGATTGAAGATAAACAATTTCCCAAAGTGAATAGTTTTGTTCCGGGCCGGCAGGATTTGGCACCGATGGAAGAATTTGTGGGTAAAATTGAGGCGGCCAAGAACGCTCAGAAGAATCCCGACTTTATGGTGTTCGCACGTGTGGAAGCTCTCATCGCCGGCTGGGGGATGGAAGAGGCGCTTCGACGTGCCGCGGCTTACGCGGAAGCGGGCGCGGATGGCATTGTCATTCATTCCAAAGCTTCCACACCTGATGAGGTTTATACTTTTGCCAAACGGTGGAAAGGCTCAATACCGCTCGTTGTTATCCCCACCACCTATTACACCATCACCGCGGACGAGTTCGCGATGAACGGTTTTAAGATGGTGATTTACGCCAATCACGGATTAAGGGCTTCGATGCGCGCGATGGACGAGGTGTTCCGGTCCATTGATAAAACAGGATCTACGGCTGCCGTGGAAGACAAGATTACGCCGATGAAAGAGGTTTTTCAGATTCAGGGGATGGTGGACATGAAGGAGGACGAGAAAAGATTCGAAAAGCGGGAAGTGATTCAGGCGGTTATTCCCGCGGCGGGGGATCACCGTCCTCAGTCAAGTCTCGGTAGCTTATTGAGCGAGCGGCCCCTTTGCATGATTGAAATGGGGGGAAAGACCCTGCTGGATCATCAAGCGGACCTCTTGCGCTCCTGCGGTGTGAACGATATTTATGTTGTTGGCGGCTACCGTTCGGAAAAAATAAAATGTGAGGGCGCCAACCTTCTTTATAGCCCTGATTTTAAAACCAGCGGCAATGCCCAGTCGGTGATGCTCGCTCAGGAAGTGTTCAAAAGAAAATGCGTGATGGTTTATTCCGATATTATTTTCGATCGGCAGATCCTTGAACATCTTTTGGACAGTCCGCATGCGATCACTCTCGTGATAGACCGCGCGTATCAAACGCTTCCCTACAGGGAAAAAAAGCTTGATCTTGTCATCGCGGAAGACCCGGCGAAAGGAACGAACGGGCGCAACCTTCATTTGAACACGTTGAAACCCGTGACGCGCGTGGGACGGGGAATTGACAAAAGCAAGGCCAACTACGAATTTATCGGCATGGCATTTTTTCGCGAGGAGGGCTTAAGAGAGCTGAAGGCCGCGTGGGGAGAAGCGCTTAAGAAATTCAAGGGCCGCGCGTTTTATGAAGCGCCGAGCGTGGAGCAGGCCGACTTTAATGATCTCATTCAGTACGTTATTGACAGGAAATTTCCGGTTTACGGGATGGAAATCGAGCACGGCTGGTCCGAGATCCATTCATTGGAAGATTACGAGCGGGTCAACGCGCATTTAAAGAAAGACGTCAGAATCCTTTCGGCCAAATCATGATTTCCGGGGAAGAATTCGTCAAGGGTCTTAAAAAAATAGGTATCGATTCTTTTACCGGCGTGCCCTGTTCTTTTTTTCAATCCGCCATCAACTATGTGATTGATGACCCGGATCTTCACTATACGATTGTACCCAACGAAGGCTCCGCTCTCGCCTTAGCCGCGGGTGCTTACATGGCGGGGAAGCCGACCGCCGTGATGATCCAGAATTCCGGTTTCGGAAATCTGGTCAATCCGCTCACCTCCCTCAATATGATTTATCAAATTCCCGTTCTTATTTTCATCAGCGGCCGTGCTTACGGAGTGCCGGATGAGCCGCAGCACGAGATCATCGGAAAAACCATGGGTCCGATTCTAAAGGCGATGGGGGTCCGGCACATGGATTTGCCGGAGGAGGCCGTGCCCTACGAGGACGCGCTTGAGAGCGCTAACGAGTACATGCGGAAGGAAAAATTGCCGTTTATCTTTTTTGTAAAAAAAGGAACGATTGATACCTATTCGCCCAAAAAAAGTAACACCAGCAGTTACCCGTTAAAGAGGGCGGAGGCGATAGAGATTATCACGAAGCACTTGAAGGGGGATGAATACGTCATCGCCACGACGGGGATGCCCTCTCGGGAGCTTTTTAATATTTACGACCGGAGCAAGAATTTTTACATGCAAGGCTCTATGGGGCATGCGGCCTCCATCGGCCTGGGCGTGGCTTTGAGCCGGCCCAAGAAGAAGGTCGTCGTGCTCGACGGAGATGGGGCCGTCTTAATGCACCTGGGAATTTTATCCTCGGTGGGCCACTATCAGCCAAAAAATTTCTGCCATATCGTTCTCGACAATGAATCCTACGAGACAACAGGCGACCAGGACACGACGTCTTCCACCACTAATTTTAAGGCGGTCGCCAAGGCCTGCGGCTACAAGAATATCGACGAAGCCACGTCGGAGAAAGAATTAAAGGAAAAGCTTGGCGCCATCCTGAAAGCGGACGGTCCCAGCTTCCTCCGAGTTAAAATTAACCGTCTTCCCACATCGAATATCCCGCGCATTTCCAGCAAGTACTCTTCCGAAAAAATCGCCCAAAACTTCAAAGCTGACCTCTTAGCGTAAGAATTCCCAACGACTCCTCCACCCATAGGCGGGTCCTGTCAAGGCATTGTCCTGACATCATCGCTAATTTTTCCCCTCCGAGGAAAAACCTACGCTTGGTGAAGATGCGGCGCTCTGTCGCCTATGGCGACATCCATGGCCGCGCTCGCATCTTCAACATGCCGCCAGGACAATGTGTTGCCACCCGCCAACCTTCTACGGATTGGTTGGGATGCCGATAGTTTTCTTTTCAAAGGACCGTTGGAAGTCGCGAGCGGCCACGGTGGTCGCCGTAGGCGACCGAGCGAGCGACTACATCGAGCGAGGCGCCTCGGAGGGGCGCCGGAGCGTGTCCGTGAAAAGAAAACCATTGGCAGCCCATCAACACAGGACCCGCTTATCCTGAATGTTTGCAGCTAGTTATGGCTGCCGTTAATTTTTTTTGAAAATAGTTGAACGAAAATCGACCCCTCATCCGTCTTGTATAGTGAAGGCAAAGTAACTCACAACACAAAAAGGAGGGGTTAAGTTATGACAGCAGTAGGCATAGAAGTGGTGGATATCAGGAAGATCACAGGGGATAGCAAGCTCAAGGCGCTAGCGGATGTAAAGATCGCCGAGTGTGTGATCGTGAAAGGCTTTTCTGTTATGGATGGTAAGAACGGTATTTTTGTTTCGATGCCGAGAAAAGTGGGGAAGGAGGGGCAGTGGGCGGATACTTTAACGCCGCTCAGCGAGGACTTTAAGCAGGAACTTCAGGATAAGGTGCTTGAAGCCTACGATAAAGAGACGGATGGCGTGAAGTAAAGGAGCCTGACAATGGAAACCACATCACAAACGACGGGCACGATCGGTGAGGAGCTTGCGTATCATTTTCTCTGCCGGAACGGTTATAAGGTTCTTTTGCGGAACTACGAATGCGCGCTGGGTGAGATTGATCTTGTTGCCAAGGAGAGTGGGGCACTTGTCTTTATTGAAGTGAAGACACGCTCGTCCGAGGCGATGGGCTCTCCTGCCGAATCGGTGACTTTTCACAAAAGAAACCAGATTGTGAAAACGGCCCAGTACTACCTTAAAAGGTACGGCATCAAAGACGTGCCCTGTCGTTTTGATGTGGTTTCAGTTCTTTTGCCGCCGGGTGAGGAGCCCGTCGTTGAACTGATAAAAGACGCGTTCCAAGTAGGAGAATAAAAGATGCTTTCGATGGTGTTATCCAGCGCAGTGGTGGGGATTGACGCTTTTACGGTAGAAGTGGAGGTGGATATCTCCAATGGCTTACCGGCCTTTAATATTGTGGGGCTTCCGGATACGGCGTGTCGAGAGAGCGCCGACCGGGTGAGGGCGGCGATCAAAAATAGCGACCTGCCCTTTCCGTCAAAGAAAATCACGGTGAACCTTGCTCCGGCGGATCTCAAGAAAGAAGGTTCCGCCTTTGATTTGGCAATCGCTATCGGGATATTGGTGGCGAATGAAGCGATCGATAAAACAAAGGTGGAAAATAAGATTTTTGTCGGGGAGTTGGCGCTGGACGGCAAGCTTCGCGGAGTGCATGGCATTTTGCCAAGGGCCGTTTGTCTTTTGTCAGAAGAAAAGAGAAAGGATTTTATCCTCGCTTCGGCCAATGCCAAGGAAGCCGGATGCGCCAAGGGATTGAAAGTTTATCCCGCGAAGAATCTTTTCCAGGTCGTGCAGTTTTTGAAAGGTGAGAAGGAGATTATTCCGTATGAAAATAAGGAAATAAAGATTTCTCGGGAAGCGTTTCCGGATAACTATCTGGATTTTGCCGACATCAAAGGCCAGGCGCATGCCAAGCGCGGCCTTGAGATCGCGGCAGCGGGCGGACACAACGTGATCATGATCGGCCCTCCCGGATCGGGGAAAACGATGCTGGCCAAAAGAATTTCCACCATCCTTTCGACGATCACTTTTGAGGAAGCGATAGAGACCACGAAGATTCATAGTGTGGCGGGACTTCTGTCAAAAAAGTCAGCGCTTCTTGAGGCGCGGCCATTTCGAGATCCGCACCATACAATTTCTGATGTGGCGATGATAGGAGGCGGGAAACATCCCAAGCCGGGAGAAGTGAGCCTAGCGCATCACGGGGTTTTATTTTTGGATGAGCTCGCCGAATTTAACCGGAACGTGTTGGAGGTATTGCGTCAGCCGCTGGAGGAGGGGAAAGTGACTATTTCGAGAGCGGCCTCCTCGCTCACGTTGCCCGCCCGCTTCATGCTTGTCGCGGCGATGAATCCCTGTCCCTGCGGTTACTTTACGGATCCTAAAAAGGAATGTCACTGCAGTTCTGTTCAGATTAAAAATTATATGTCCAAGATATCAGGGCCGCTTCTGGACCGTATTGATATCCAGCTGGAGGTGCCTTGTTTAAAGGTAGCCGAGATTACTGAAAAGGGGTCGGGCGAACCGTCTCACGGAATCCGAAGCCGCGTGGAGGCCGCGAGAAAACTCCAACGTGAACGCTACCAAGCGGACAATATTTCCTGTAATTCAGAACTTGAGGCCAGGCAGGTAGAGAAGCACTGTCCGATCAAGGACGAGGCCAAAAACCTTCTTAAGATGGCGATTCAGGAGCTTGGGTTTTCTGCCAGGGCTTATCACAAATCTCTTAAAGTCGCGCGGACCATCGCGGATTTGGAGGGAAGTGACGCGATTGAGGCCTGTCATGTGGCGGAGGCGATCCACTACCGGGCGCTGGACCGGAATGTGTGGTTTCGCTAAATATGAATATTAATCAAATAATACTTGACAAAATAACAATTAACCGCTACATTGCCCTGAATCTAATTAAGATTTCACACGTTATGAAAAAACAGTTATTTAAAT
This sequence comes from uncultured Planctomycetia bacterium, assembly GCA_964503765.1. Lineage (GTDB taxonomy): Bacteria > Omnitrophota > Gorgyraeia > 2-02-FULL-51-18 > 2-02-FULL-51-18 > CAZDBQ01. The sequence goes on from CAZDBQ010000036.1 coordinate 9,299, forward strand.
TCTTTGTATTTTCCTTCCTCATTTTCAGCAGCACCCCTCTTCAAGCAGAATGGATAAGCCTTTCGAAAAGTTTAAAAGAACTGGATATTCAATCCCTCGCGGTGGATCCCAAAGACCCCCTTGTGATTTATGCCGGATCGGAGCGGCGTGTGCATCGAACGCTTGATGGAGGGGATTCCTGGAAGCAGGTTCTGGCGGTGAAGGGTGAGGGGAACCGTGTGCGGCTCATCTACGTGGAACCTTCAAATACAAAAGTAGTTTACGTCTGCACGGACCACGGCCTTCAAAGATCGGAGGACTCAGGGAGCCATTGGGATTATTTATTTAGAGGGATAGGCCAGAAAGCCAGGTCCGTATTTTATGTTCTCACAAATCCCAGTGATCCCACGATGCTTTGGATAGGGACGGGTAACGGCTTATTTTTAGGGAACGCCAAAACAGGCGATTTTAAGAAGGTAAGCGGCTTACCCGACGCGGTGATTTACTCCATTTTGATCCCTGAAAGTTCTGACACGACCCTTCTTGTCACAACTGACAAAGGTATCTACAAGAGTGGTGATGGGGGTATCCACTGGGACCGTGTGCACGTAAGCCAAGACACGGTTTTAAAAAAGGAGGAGCGCGACACTCTGGAGCAGTTTGATATTGAGGAGTTAACCGCGGCTGACACATTTTCAAATGTGATTCATCTCTCAAGTCAGAATAAATTTGTCGCGGCATCGGGTCAGGGTATCTTAGAGGGCATAAAGGACGGCTCTTCATGGAGCCTCCTTCAAGGGCAGAATCTCCCAGCTCAAAAAATTAATTTTGTCGCCAAAAGCTCAAAGACCTTTTATGCCGGCACTGATCTGGGCGTTTTTCAATGGGACTCGGACAAACGTTCTTTTCGTGAAGTTTATAAAGGGCTGGAATCGGGTGAAGTGCGTACGCTCTCCTACAGCGCCAGTGGCGACTTCCTGCTTGCCGGCACCCGGCGTGGCGTGTTCCGGTGGTCTTTTCCGGAGCTTGATCTATCCGTCCTTGATAATCAAACGGTGCAGGCTCCCACCGTGAGGGCCGTCCTTGCGCGTTTTAGTAGCGAGCCCTCGATCAGTGAAATTCAAAATGTCGCGATTCAATACGCGGAGGTTCATCCTAAAAAAATCGAAGGCTGGCGCAAAGCGGCGGCCCTCAAGGCGCTTTTGCCGACCCTGTCGGTTGACACGGATCTTAGCAGTGATCAAAACATTGATCTTGACCGCGGGGGAACAGGGGATCCTGATAAATTTATTGAAGGCCCTCTGGAAGAAAGTCGTGATTGGTCGGTGGGATTGAAATGGGATTTGGGAAATCTTGTATGGAACGACGACCAAACCTCCATCGATACACGTTCGCGGCTGATGGTGGAGCTTCGAGACGATATTCTGAACGAGGTGACACATCTTTATTATGAAAGAAGGCGACTTCAGATTGAGTTGACGTTGTCACCCGTTAGAGACATTCCCATCCAGATCGAAAAAGAAATAAGGCTTCAAGAACTGACCGCCGGTATCGATGCCCTGACAGGCGGTTACCTCTCCAAAAGACTTCAGAAAATTGCGGGAACTCAAACGATCGGTCGGGCTGGCCCTCTTGATTCGGTGTATCACATATGATACACTTAAATCGTCCGGTATTTGAAGGACAAGAGGGAGGTTGTCCGATGCCTACGAAATTACCCCGATTGAATGTGGTCATGGAATCAGAAACTTACAAAGCGATTGAAAAGCTGGCTAAGAGGGAGCATATGTCGCTGTCTCTCGTGGCTCGAGACCTGATTCGTGAAGCCCTGATGGTTTACGAAGATGCCTACTGGGTCAAAGAAGCCGAACAGAGAGAATCTACGCTTTTCAAAGATAAAATACTTTCCCACCGAGAAGTATGGAAGTGAGCTCCGGCGCGGAGCTGTAGCGAATCTCCCAATGAATGTTCGCTACGAAGTTGTTTATCATCCTAACGTCCAGTCGAAAGATATCCCCAAATTAGCGGCCCCCCTCAGAGAGAGAATCCGTAAGGCGATCGAAATGAAGCTTTTCATGGCGCCTGAGCAATTTGGCGAGCCCTTGCGCCGAACCCTGAAGGGTTATTGGAAGTTAAGGGTGGGTGACAACCGCGTTATTTATAAAGTGAAAGGAAAGACTGTTTTGATTCTTCGCGTCGGTCATCGAAGCGAAATTTATAAAAAATAATCCCTCCAACTCCCAATCCCCATTGACTTTAGGCGCCAACGCTATATAATTATGAACTTAATCTAAAATTTGTTGGACGAATTTCGTTTCCAGATGAAACAGTCGGAGACAGGCGCCATTGACTGAAAAATATTATGGATGGGGATTACCCATCGACATTTCGACGCACGGAGCCAGGATTGATCTTTTAATCTATGTCGTGCACGGACTGATGGCGATTCTATTTTTGGGCTGGATCGTCTTCATTGTCATCGCTCTTGTTAAGTTTCGCCAACGGCCGGGTCATGCGGCGGAATACAAACCCCATCACCACTTTGTGGCGCCCACTTATGTGGAGGTCGCCGTGGCCGTCACCGAAGTGATCCTCCTTTTTGTTTTTGCGTTTCCCATCTTTTATCAGGTAAGAAATCAGCTTCCCCCGAGAGAAAGTGCCGTACAGATGCGCGTGGTAGCCGAGCAGTTCGCTTGGAATATCCATTACCCCGGAAAAGACGGCCTTTTTGGCAAAACGGACGCGAAGCTTATTAGCTCTACCAGCCCCTTGGGGCTAGACCCGAATGATCCTGCCGGCCTCGATGACATCACCACTATAAATCAGCTTCGTATTCCTGTGGACACGCCCGTGATTGTAGATTTGTCCGCCAAGGATGTGATTCATAGCTTCGGGATTCCTGTCATGAGAGTAAAGCAGGACGCTGTGCCCGGCCAGTCTATCCCCGTGTGGTTTCAGGCCAAAAAGACAGGCAACTTTGAGATCGCTTGTGCCCAACTTTGCGGACTGGGGCACTACCGGATGAGGGGATTTTTTATTGTGGAAGATAAGGCAAAATTTTCCGCTTGGATGGAAGAACAACACGCCAATAAAATGGGGTCACTCAAACCATGAGCCAAGCGCACACTTACGAAGAACTGCCCTTCTGGCGGAAGTATATCTTTTCCGTAGATCATAAAGTGATCGGTATTCAATACGCGGTGACGGGCCTTTTATTTTTATTTTTTGGATTTTGCCTCATGATGCTTATACGCTGGCAATTGGCTTTTCCCGGACAGCCGCTTCCTTTGATCGGCGGGCTCTTCAACGAAGGGGCGATGATTGGCGGCATCATGCTGCCTGAATTTTACAACCAGCTGGGCGCCATGCACGGGACAATTATGGTGTTTTTGGGTGTGGTACCACTGGCAGTGGGAGGATTCGGTAATTTTGTGCTGCCCCTTCAGATAGGCGCGCCTGACATGGCGTTCCCTAAGCTTAATATGGCAAGTTACTGGCTCTATTTTATCGGGGGAGTGATTATGTTTGCCAGTTTCTTTGTCCCCGCAGGAGCCGCGCAGTCAGGCTGGACTTCCTACCCGCCTCTGGCCAATATCGCGCCGACGGGGCAGACGTTGTGGCTAATTGGCATGGCCTTTCTTATCAATTCTTCTTTATTGGGTTCTATCAACTTTATTGTGACAACGATTCAGCTTCGAGCGGAGGGCCTGTCTTTTTTCCGTCTGCCCTTTTTTGTCTGGGCACAGTTTGTAACAGCCTTTCTTTTGCTTTTGGCTTTTCCTCCGCTCATGGCGGCCGCGGTGCTGCAGCTCATGGACCGCTTAGCGGCGACGAGCTTCTTCATGCCTTCAGGCCTGGTGGTGAATGGCGTCGTGTCGCAGGTGAGTGGCGGCGGCAACCCGCTCTTATGGCAGCATCTTTTCTGGTTCTTGGCGCATCCTGAAGTGTACGTTCTTATTCTGCCGGCGATGGGAATCGTCGCGGAGGTTATTGCCTGCAATACTCGAAAGCCGCTCTATGGCTATAAAGCGCTGGTGGATTCGGTCATTGCTATAGGCTTTTTGTCATTTGTTGT
>CAZDBQ010000037.1:0-16955 GCA_964503765.1 uncultured Planctomycetia bacterium
CGGGAAACCCAAGCCCGGAAACAGTCTTTTTGATTTCATCCGAAACGCCTTGCGGAAAAACAAGATGCGGGCCGTTGGGAGTGTCCAGCTGAAAACTATTCGCGGCAAAATGTTCCGCGTCATTCCTTGAAATCGGTATCAACCGCTTTCCAAAAAACTTCCGGAGCCTTTCGCGGCTGGCAGTGTCCATCGCCTCAAGATAGGCCAAAAGATACTCGCGGTTTTGGCCAAAAGCAAAGAGCACGGTATCTCCATGATAATACTTTTCGTCCGTTAAATAAACCTCAATCAGCTCCCGCTGGCCTATGATTTTCTGGAGCGCCTCCCGGTTCCGGCCGTCGGAACGGTGCGAAAAACGGTAACGGTACGGCGGCCAACCGGCACGGGGCTGGAAGCCCGTGGGCACAATGTCGCCGTACGAAAAAAGATAGTGCTCTCCGCAGGGAAAGAAATCCGCCTCTCCCTCAAACGCGTAAGGCATCCTTTCAACGGCAAGCCCCAAAGAAGCTAAAAATTCCGCGTAAAGCGGCGCTTCTCCCTTTCGGTGAGGCGATAGGTTGCTCAGATAAAAGCGCTTCTTAGACCAAGGAGATCTTTCGTATTTTGGAAATAGAAATCCGGCGTTAGCGGGAAAAACTGCCGAGGGCTCGTTCTTTTGGGGCGGAAAAACAAAAACTTTCGCGCCCAACGCTTCCAACGTTTCCTTGAATTGATCCCACTGCGCGACCGCTTTCCCCAGATCCACTTTCTTCCGGAAGCCCCAGCGCGTGCGAGTGTAGGGATTTTTTCCGCTTTTAATCCTAAAAAAAGCGGGGTCACCCAATAGGACCGCGTGTCTCATTTAAATTTTATTTTCCAAAGAGGCGGTGGGAATCGTGCAAATGTAGGGTGAAAAAAATCCGGCGGGACGGTTGTTTCCGCTCCGTTTGACTCCCCCGAAAGGAAGACGCGAGGAGGACCGTACCGTCGAAACATTCCAATGAATGAGGCCATCCTGGGCGGATTGAAGCGTCCGTTCGAAATTTTTTCTTGAGCGGCTAAAGAGGCTAACGACAAGGCCGTAGCTCGGTCGATTATTGATCCGGATCGCCTCTTCAAGATTTTTCACGACGTAAATAGCGGCGTCCGGCCCCAAAATCTCATCATCCGCGTAACTACCATCTTTAACAGAAAAACGAGGCTCCCCTTCCCGCAAATGAACCGAAGGCTTTAGATAATAACCTTTTTTCTCACACTCCAGAGGACCGCCGCGTCTTAAGACTTCAAAACCTTCCGTAGGCGCCTTTTTAATAAACCGAATCACACGCTCAAAACCCTTTTTCGACGCCATGGGCCCCATAAAAATACCGGGACTGGCCCCGTAACCAATCCGCATTTGGTCGACCTTCTTGAGAAACAGGGGAATAAATTTTTTCGCGACGGATTTTTCGACCAAAATGCGGCTTGTCGCGTTGCATCGTTGGCCCGTTGTTAAAAAGGCTCCCGTGAATGTCTCCTCCACCGCCCCTTCCAGGCCGCAGTCCCTTAGAACAATCGCGCTGTTCTTGCCTCCCATTTCAAGCGCGCATATTTTATGGGGATCTTTCTTAATCTGGTCCTGGATTTTGCAGCCGGTCTGCCAGGAACCTGTAAAGAGTATCCCGTCAACACCGCTGTCTGCCACGAGCGCTCTCCCGACTTCTCCCGCGCCCTGAACCAGATTGAAAACGCCTGACGGCAGACCCGCCTTCTGCCAAATAAGAGCCAAAAATTGGCCGACAAACGGCGTAAGCTCCGAAGGCTTGAGGACCACCGTATTGCCCGTCAGCAGCGCTGAAATCGCCGGGGACACCGCTAGGTGCGCCGGAATATTAAACGGGGCTAAAACTGCGATCACCCCGCGCGGACGAAACCGCAGGGCACCCTGAACACCGTCTTCCATTTTATGAAAGCTTGAACGCACCAGAGCTTCTTCATCGCTCCTGGCGATATCGATTTTGGCCAGGATACGATTAACTTCAAGCTCGGATTCCTTGAGAGGTTTGCCCATTTCACGAGTGATTAATTCTGAAAATTCCCGCGAATGACTCTTTAAAATTTTCTGAAATCGAAGAAGGGGACGCTCGCGTTCTTTCAGGCTTAAACAGGACCAGCGTTTGAAGGCTCTTTGAGCCGCCACAACAGCCTCCCCGACCGCCTTTTCCGAAGTGACGATTTCGCCCACCGGTTTTGTGAGATCCCCAGGGTCCTCACTTGTGAGGCGCCGCACGCTCCCGCGGGGTAAAACAAAACGGCCGTTGATAAAATTGCCTTTAAATTTCATTAGCATCCTTTAAAAGTTCGTGACTGAAACCATCTGGCCTTCTTTGAGATCAAGCGCCTTCTCACTTTTTTCGGGCAAACGAACGCGCGAACCCCTCTTCTCGCACAGCGTCACGAGGGCCTTCACCTGACCGTTTTTTTCGGTGGCCACAAGACAGGAAGGCAAAGCCATTTTGGAGAGAGTCAGCCTTTCAACCTGCAGCACTCGGGTCTTCCGAATGGGTGTTATCTTCGAAAAAGAGGCACCGAAATGCGGCCCCCCGTCAAACGGATCGACCTGATTCAAGAACCGAAACCCTATTTTTTCCAGCATCTTCACGCTGATTTTCGCTCCCGGCCCTGGCATTCCGAGATGCCGCACGACCGAATCCGGCAAAAATGAGCCATAAATTTTGTCCTTCGGAAAAAGGGAAAGAATGAACTCCTTACTTACGGCGCTCATCCGGTCGGCGTCATGGTAGGACAACCCGGTGAATTTTCGTCCGAGCGCTTCCCATAGCGCGTTGCCTTCCTCGGGATCCAGATGCGGCAGGTACTCCACGAGTACCCGCGGCTGAAATTTTTCAGGATGGCGCGCCATGTAGGCGAAGCGCACGTAAGACAATTGTTTTCCCAATTTTTCCTTCGAACGACGGTAGCGCGGCAGGACCACCAATCCGCCGATTTCCGTGAAACCCGTTTTGTCAGAGCACAATTTTAGCGTCAAATGTTCGACGCGCTTGGACAGGAAGCGGCTTGTCTTATTCTCGGCGCCGATGCGAAATGAAAGGTGAGGAAGGCTTGGCGTACCGTGCCTCGCGAGGATGAGCGATGAGCCGACAATCCTGTCGGATTTTACGTCCTCCGCCACAAAGAGGAATTTCATCCGGGCTTTGTCCGTGATTTTTCCAGCAAACGAAGCCTCAGTCTCCGCGAGCATCTTTCGGATAAACTTTTTATCACAAGGAAGGTTATAGGAGTTGAGATAGCGCGCCAGCTCCAAAACGGCGCTGAGGTCCTTCTGCCTGGCGCTTCGAATTAAAAACATGAGATTCCCCTCACACAAACCTCCTCAATGACACTCGAATAAAATGTAATTGCTTTCTTAAGCTGCTCCACATGGATCGATTCATTGGGAGCGTGAATATTGCCGGCCGATTCTCCGGGGCCGAAGATAAGGGCGGGCACTCCCCAGTTTAAATAAACGCCCGCTTCGGTGCAAGCCGGCTTGACCGATAAGACGACCGGGAGACGATTTTTTAGAAGTAAACAGCGGCCAAAACGCGGCGCGGCATCATTCAAGCGAACGTCCAACGGCGGATTGTCCCGCTCAATCCAGGCGCGGTATTTAATTTCCGAGTATCGCGAAAGCCGCTTTGAAAGTTCTTTTTTTAGCGTTGAAAAAATCTGCTTCATGGGTTGGCCGGGAAGAAGCCTAAAATCAAAAATAAGCGACAACTTATTTTTTTCGAGCTTCGCGACACCGAAGTTACTCGTGATCACCGGCGGGTAAAAGGTCCTGTCGTGCTGCTTTCGAAGTTTTCCTACAATCGACTGGACGGCGTCATGGCAGGAAATTAAAGCCCCCGCCGAGATCGTACCTCCGCAGTCCCTCTTGAGTCCCAGCTCCGCCCTAGCCGGAATAATATTTGGCGCGTATCCCCCGCTGAAGGAGCCAATGCCCATACCCTCAATTTTTTTCCCTTTAGATTTTAGAAACCGGATGGCCTTATCCAACGCGTTGTCGCCAAGCCAGGGACGGCTCGAATGGCCCTGGCGGCCTTTGAATAAAATCTTAACTTCTTTTCCCGGGGTTTTGCGAGAACCCCCCTTTCTGACTGTAAGTTCAATCACCGCGACACCCACGCCCTTGTGCCGGTAAGTAATTTCCAAATTCGTCGGCTCGCCAACAATCGCAAGGCAGGGCTTGGGGCGCTTCCAAAGACGCGTGAAGGCCTTTGCGCCGCCCATGCCGCTTTCTTCACCGAAGGTTCCCATCACCGCCAGGGGCCGCTTGAGTTTTTTTGAGGGAATCGCGCACGCCGCTTGAAGCATGGCCACCAAAGGGCCCTTGTCATCCGCGGCCCCTAACCCGTAAACACGCTTGGCCTTGAGACGTGCCGCCCAAGGATTCCCGTTTGTCCGGCTCCACTTTTTCAGCTCTCCGGGCGACACGGTATCCAAATGGGAACAAAGCAGGAGGGGCCTGCCGCCGCCTTTTCCTTTTATCCCGATGACGTTCACAAAGCGTTTGTTCTCTTCTCTGACCGTTTGGTAACTGACGCTGAAACCACCGCGCTCAAGACAGCGCCCGACTTCGCGGGCGAAACTAGCGTTGGATTCGGTGGTGACAGTTTTAAAGGCGATGTATCGGGTGAGGTGTCGGACTGCGGCCGGTAAGAGTGTCTTAGGCATGACCTTTAGGCATGACGAACCCGCGCATTTATGTCTTGAGCGCGTCCACCAAAGTCTTGGCGTCGGGCAGGCAGCGGGCCGCCTCATCCACCGCGATAATCCCCTGCTGGTACAAGCCCTTGAGGGAATCCTTGAAAAGCTGCATTCCTTCTTTGCTGCCCATCTGGATCGCGTTTTCTATCTGGTTGGTCTTGCCATCCTTGATTAAATTTTTTATCGCGACATTCACCACCATGATTTCAAGGCCGGCCACACGGCCTGAGCCATCCTTTTTTTTCAGGAGCGTTTGGGCAACCACCGCCTGGAGCGTAGTGGCTAGCTGGGTCCGGACCTGAGCCTGTTGGTATGCGGGAAACACGTCGACCATACGATCAATAGTTTGCGCCGCGCTATTGGTATGCAAAGTGGCGAATACCAAATGCCCCGTTTCGGCGGCCGTAATGGCATTGGAGATCGTGTCCAGATCTCGCATCTCACCCACCAAAATAACATCCGGGTCTTCTCTCAGACAGTCCCGAAGCGCCAAGGAGAAGGATTCGGTATCAAGGCCCAACTCTCTCTGGTTTACCAGGCTCAACTTGTTTGAATGGAGAAATTCCAGAGGGTCTTCAATCGTGATGATGTGAGCCTTCCGGGTGGAATTGATATAGTCGATAATGGCGGCGAGGGTGGTGGATTTACCACTCCCTGTCGGGCCCGTCACCAAAACCAGCCCATTAGGCTTATTGGCCAGGTCTTTCACAATGGGTGGAAGCCCCAATTGATCGATCGTCGGTATCTCAAGAGGAATCACGCGCATCGCCGCGCCGACATTTCCGCGCTGTCTAAAAACATTGACCCTAAAACGAGCAACGCCGGGAACGGAGTACGATAGGTCGATGTGATGCTCTTTGGTGAATTTATTTCTCTGATCCTCATTCATCATGGAAGTCACGTACTTCTCGATGTCTTCGTTGGCGAGAACTTCAAGATTTGAAAATCCGAGCTCCCCATGAACGCGGAAGACTGGCGGACTGCCCGCCTGGAGATGAAGGTCCGAGGCTTTTTTGATCACCAATGTTCTTAAAAGAATGTCGATGCTCTGAGTTTTCATTGGGTTCTTATCCCCGGGAACTGAATTGGCTGGGTAATTTGCCATTCTTCGCCATAGATAGCAAACTCCCTATTTTTTTGGCCAGCTCTTCGCGGTCAAAAGGCTTTGTAATATAATCGTCCGCGCCGTACTCAAGAGCCTGAACGATATCGCTTTCGCCGCTATTTCCAGTCAGCATAACAATGGGTATTTTATTGTTTTCAGGTTTTTTGCGGAGCGTTTGACAAGTTTCAAAACCATTCATTCTTGGCATCGCAACATCCAGAAGCACTAAATTAATTTTGTTTGCAGAAAGTTTTGTAAGACCCTCTTCCCCATTGGAAGCGGTAATGACGCTATAACCGAGCTCTGTAAGATTGATTGTCAAGAGACGCGATATGGCAGGATCATCATCCACAACCAAAATGGTTTGTTTCTCTTCCGCCAAGATAGGTGCCTCAGTAGGGTTATCAGATCGCATTAATGCCAACTAGGAATCAACTTCATTCTACGTTAGCTACCCAACGTTTTCAAGTGCTAAGACACCAGGCTAATTACTTTTGACCGCTTCCTTCATAAATTCATTTGATTTAGACATCTCCATCCATTTTTCTTCGGAGAAAAAACGAACAAGCAAAATAGAGGGAATGCCAATGTAAAGAATCGCTAGTCCGCCGAGCGCCCACGCCTTGACGCTAAAATCCCATGGCGCGTAAAAGAGCAACGCGACAGGAATCGCGACAAGGGCCGCCGCAAGGACCACCATGCAGAAAAGAAGGCAGGAGAGAGCCAGGAATTGGCGTCGCACTATTTTTAAACTCTTCAAATAGAGCGCCGCCACCTCGATCTTAGCCAAAGCGACCGATTCTTCCTGGTAGTGTTTTACGATACCGAAAGCAGCCTCCAGCAGCGTATCCACAATACTCTTCATGAGATCCTTCTATTTACTATTGTTACGACCGAACAGGTACCCAGCAAGCAGAGCCCCCGCCGCGATTCCCCCAATATAACGCCAGGGATTTGAATGAACTTCTTTGTCAACGGTTTCGGCGGCAGCTTTTACCTTCTTGCTCCCCTCCTCCATGACATTTTCGGCGGTTTCCCTGAATTCAGTGTATCTCTCGCTGATCAGCTTTGAGAACTCCTCTTTCTTCTCTTGAGCTGCTTCATTAAGCAACGCAAGTGCCGCGTCTATCTTCTTATTCGGTTTTCCGTTCTGTACATGACTAGACATGTGCCACTCCTCTCAGTAGATACTTCTGATAGGAAATATATATTAGAATATGTCAGTAGTCAATAGTACTTACTATTGCTTATATAAGTGAATGTTAGTTAATTCTAGGTGAGATTAGGGAGGAAAATCAGGACGCTTCGAGCTTATCCGTCAGCTCAAGCCACAACCGCTCATGGGTTTCGATAAGCTTCGTCAGCTCTTCGTAGCGTTCGTGGCGCTCCCTGGACCAGGACATGGAGTCACTCATAAAATGCTTATGAATTGACTCGTGTTCTTTTTTGTAAGAGGCTAGCTCTACGTCCACTTTTTTGATGCGGCTTTGTAGCTTTCTCTTTTCGGATTCAATCTCTTTTTTTAAATGATAATCGGATTTGGGCTTGGCGGCCGATGTTTGGGCGCCCGACGAAAGGCCCTGATCCTGCCCCAGCTCCATCTTCAGCGTATTTTCAAGATGATACACATAGTCTTCGTAGCTGCCCGGGTAACGGCGAACCGCGCCGTTATTGACCTCCACAATCTCAGAGGCGACGAGATTCACGAACGTGCGGTCATGGCTGATGAAAAAGAGAGTGCCTGAGAAACTTTTAAGCGCGCGTCCCAGGGCTTCCACCGTCTCAAAATCAAGGTGGTTTGTAGGCTCGTCGAACAAAAGCACCTGGCTCTTGGTCAAAAGAAGCCCCGCCAGGCAAAGCCTTGCTCGCTCGCCCCCACTTAAAACGGAGACCTGCTTTTTAACATCCTCCCCCTTAAAAAGAAAACTTCCGGCAAGATTCAGGATCTCCTGACGCGTCACCCCGGGCGCTGCGACATTGGATAGGTGCGTGTACACGTCCGACTCGGGGTCAAGCGCCACAAAAACGTGCTGCGCGTAATACCCGATTTTGAGCCCATAGCCCCAACGGAATTTCCCCGCCTTTGGGGTTAGATCCTCGGCAAGTGTCCGCAAAAAAGTGGTTTTCCCCTGCCCATTATCCCCCAGCACCGCCACGCGGGCGCCCTGGTGAATCTCCATATGAATTTTACTCGCGACGATCTTCTCGGGATACCCGATGGCCAGGCCATCGCACGTAAACGCGATCCCATTCCTTCTTTCGACCGGCGGAATCTTGATATGCACGTTGCTTAAAGGGTGATCAATGTCGATCTTCTTTAATTTCTCGATCTGCTTCATCTTAGACTTGGCTTGGCTGGCCTTCGAAGCCTTGGCACGAAAGCGGTCGACAAACTCCTGCAGCTGCTTTTGCTTGGCCTCAACATTTTTATTGTAGCTAGCGGCCTGCTCTTTCTGCTCTTCCTTAAAAATCAGATATTCCTCCACGCTTCCCGGATAGAGCGTGCACCCGCCATTTTCCACCTCAAGCGTGTGCTCGCAGGTCTTTTTTAAAAACTCACGGTCGTGCGAGACGATTAGAAAACCGCCGCGGTAGTCCTGCAAAAACTCCTCCAAAAGGATCAGCGTCTTCAAGTCGAGATAGTTGGTGGGTTCGTCGAGAATCAAAAAGTTGGGGTCCGCTAAAAGCATGGACGCAAGTTTCACACGCGTACGGTACCCGCCGGAGAGGGTGCCAATCGGGGAGCTCAAGATTTCATTTTTGAGTTGAAAGCGTCCGGCGACTTTTCCGCACTCCCATTCCTCTTTCTCGGTGTAGCGCGTCAGAAACTCCATCACCGTTTCCTCAAGCTTGTAAGGATCGTGCTGCTCAAGATAGCTTAAACGTAAATCCGAGCCACGGCTAATCGTGCCACCGTCAGCTTCTTCCTGGCCCGTGATAATTTTACAGAGCGTAGACTTCCCGGCGCCATTGCGGCCGATAACGCCGATTTTCTGGTTTTCTAAAAAAGAGGCTGTCGCGTCCTCGAGAATAACAAGGGCGCCATAGCTCTTACGAATGTCATTTAGTTGTAGAAGTACTTTCATGGGAAATAAAACCTAGGATGGGTGTTGAGCGGGTAAGACTTAAGAGACGGTCTCGGGAGGCGCTTCGGCGCTGACTTCGGGGCTGACTTCGATGCCGGCTTCGTCTGGCGCGGTGTTTTCGGCTTTTTGACTCAAGCGCTTCATTCTTTTTTCTTCCTTCTTCTTTTTCTTCAGCGCCTCTCTTTTCTTCTTGTCGCTTCGGTAAAACTCTCTCATGCCTGTCCCTTTTTAAGAGTCATGTTCCCTTCACCTTCAATGCCGATGACGAGGACTTCATAATGCAGTTTTTTCCCGGCAAAGGGGTGATTAAAATTGAGAACCAACGTGTTCTTTCTCACTTCCTTGACCGTGGCCAGAAATTTATGATCTTTGGGGGATAAGAGTTCCCGCCCGATAAAATGGTCCTTTTTCAAAAATCTTGATTTGGGCATTTCCATGACCGACTTTGGGTTTTCAAGCCCGTAGCCTTCCTTGGGAGACAGGTCGAACGCCTTACGATCCCCCACTTTAAGGCCTTTTAAGGCTTTCTCGAGTCCCACAGAAATTTGCCGCTTCCCGTGAACGTAGCTCATAGGCTTGGCCGAGCCAATGCTCTTGATGAGCTTGCCGTCAACCGTGAGATTATAAGCGATTCTTACCTTTTTACCCTTGGTAATCATAATATGCCCGCCTTGGTGATAAAAGCAAAAAACCCGCCCCACGGATGTGAGACGGGGATTAATGGTTGTTATTATAACAGCCTGAGCCCCGAAGTCAAGACATCCCTCAAACACAGCTTGACGCCCCTGGTTAAGCCCTCTATGATGGGCCCATGTCTATCCCGGACGTCGTATCAAAGAAAAGCCCGCTTTTAGAGCACCTTTTTGCCCATTTTCCAGATATTAATAAAACAAAAATGAAGCAACTTCTAAAGTTCGGTTCGGTGACAGTCAATGGCGCTATCACCACCCAGCACAATCATCCCCTAGTCCCAGGCGATAGGGTAGGTATTTTGACAAAGACGACGTCTATCAAAGAGCGGTTGAAAACCCGGTTAAGCTTTCCCATTGTTTACGAAGATGAGCAGATCATTGTGATTGATAAGCCGGCGGGCCTTCTTACGATGGGAACGGATAAGGACAAAATCCATACCGCTTACTATGAACTGACTGCTTACGTGAAGGCTCAGAGTAAAGACGGCCGGGGGCGCGTCTTCATTGTGCACCGGCTGGACCAGGAAACCTCAGGCCTTGTCGTTTTCGCTAAAAAGGATCTCGCCAAGCGTGTGCTTCAGGAAAATTGGGCACACGTTGTCAAAAAGTATTTCGCGGTTGTGGAAGGAGTGCCAACAAACTCATCAGGCACCATTGAAAGCTATCTTGTTGAGGATAAATTTAGGCGAGTATACAGCGTGAGCGAGCGATCCCACGAGGCCAAGCACGCCGCCACGCGCTATCACGTTCTAAAACAAAACGGCCGGCTAGCCCTGCTCGACGTTGTACTCATCACCGGCCGCAAAAACCAGATCCGGGTCCACCTCTCGGATTTAGGGCACCCGATTATTGGGGACGCAAAATACGGAAGCGCCTCTGATCCCGCCCACCGCCTCGGCCTGCACGCTTATTATCTTTCTTTTAAGCACCCCGTGACAGGCGAAGCTAAGAATTTCAAAACCCCGCTTCCGGAGCCTTTGACCCTTATTTCTTAATCTTCGTAAACTTGGCTCCCTCAAGCGTGAGGTTGTACATGAGCCCCTTCTGCCCAATAATGAATCCCAGAATAGGTTCTTTATGTTTTGAGGTATCCATTGCGCCGCCCGCGCCCACCGTCACAATCGCGATAGAGGCGTCCACACCGGCCTTCCAGCCGGAGCTATAGCGAAATTTTTCAAGAGCCGATGGCTCCATAAATAGAATAATGATCGTTTTCTTTTGAGCTCCAATCTGAAAGCCCAGCGACGCGGCCGCCGTATTGTAATAATCAACCGTCTTCCCTTTAACCCTCAAAGCACCCTCGCCGTACTCTCCACCGATCCCAAACCCCGCCTTAAAAACAGCGGGAAAAACAAGAACGCCCTTCGCTTCCTTCGCCAGTTTTTTCCCGTCTCTGACTTCGCCATAGAACCGCTCAAGCGCTGCATCAGAACTCGCCTCAATCTCCGCGGCCGACGCGGCCAAAGCCTCTGTCGCCAACCCACCCGTAAACGCCAAAGAAATCGCCATTACCGCTAAAACCCAGACCGCCTTTTTTAGCACCATATTTCCCCCGCTTTTTCGTTGATGTTGATACGGCTGAAGCCAGCTGTCTTCCCTTGCCCGCATTATAGCAAATAAAACGTGTTGGGGCTAACCGTCTCCCACACTCGACGGCACAAGCTCCTCCGGCGGCTTGATTTTGTAGAACTCATAATAAAGGAGCACATCATACACGACTTTAAGAGCAGGGCCTATCAAGAGAGGCAGCGCTAGAGAAATGCCACCGATACTTCCCGCAATGGCGGAGCCCGCTCCCCACGCGGCGACTCTTGTCACGTTGGTCACACCGGCGGCGTGAACCCTCTCTTCCGGCCTCACGACCGCCACGATATACGACTGCCGAGTGGGAACGTCCATCTCCACTAAGGATTCGCGAATCAAAAAAAGCGCCACTGCCACCGCCAGATTCGGCATGAAAGGGATCGTCATTAAAAGAAGGCTTGAGGGAAGATGTGTAAAAACCATCGTCTTGATGAGTCCGATGCGTTTGGCGATCTCGGCGGCGGCCAAATGAGAAAAAATATTGGCGATTCGCGCGAAGAAAAAGAGCGGCCCCAAGAAAGCTTCATCCACCCCGAATCTTTTAAAAAACCACAATCCAATCATTGCCGTCGTCAAAAACCCGCCGCCAAAACTGTCTAGCCCCGAAAGAAACGCGAAGCGCTTGATGATGGACCGCGACTGCGGAGACAGGGTTTGCTTTACAGTAGTTTTTTTGGAGACTGACTTTTTTGAAAGTCCGACTATCAAGAGCCCGGATAAAAGACAAATGACGCCGTAGATGACCCAACACCACTGGTAAGAAGGAAGTGTTTCGAAACCAAATTTTGACCGGAAAATCGCGGGAAGCATTCCCAAGAGCGCTCCCGCGCTATGCCCCGCGTCTATCCAAACGTTGTACCAGGCAAAAACCTTCGTTCGCTGGGCATGAGAGACGGTATCGGGAAGGAGTGTCTGCTCAAGGGTCGTACCCGCCCCACGGTCTCGGCCCATTCCATTGATCATCCCTAATAAGGAAAAAGCGATAATGACCGCGGCTTTCGTTGAAAGGGCAAGCGCAAACCCGCCAAGCGCCATGAAAAGAGCGACCAGAATCAGAAGGAACCGCTTGTCAAAGCGCTCGGAAAGAAAAATGGTGGCAAGGGTCGCGAGTGAAGCCCCAATAAAGCCGGCGGCCATAGTAATACCAATTAAGAAAAGGTTCATTCCGATGGTGGAAAGATAGAGAGCAAGGATGACACCGCAAAGGCTGACCGCGCACGCTCTTAGGGCAGAGGAGAAAAAAATCAAGTGCTTATCTTTATGGTGCACTTGGCTGGCCGTTACCATTTAGCTCCTATTCCTGCCTCTATTCTTGACTCCTGAACGGATTTCACGAGCCTGACGAACGCCTGGCCGTCATTGCCGAAAATGTCTTTTGTCAAAAGGACTTCGACCCCGAGAGAATCACCTTTCCTGCTTTTCAGATTTACGGCGATTTGACTGTCTTTGTTTAAGGAATACTCCCCACCAAAACGGATCGCCTCTTTCCGGCCGTCTTCGTATTCAATTTCAAAAGATAACCCAAGAGTTCGTGAAAGCTTCCATTTTCCAAAGAGGATAATTTCCCGGATCTTGTGTTTGCCGTTTACCTCCACCCCCGCTTGGTAACGGATCTCGCTTTTCTTAGCCAGAATACTTTTGGTCTGGAAAGCGCCGCGAAATCTGAAAGCGGAGTCTGAATTCGTACCGAGCCGGTAAGTAAGCCGGTTTCTTTCGGAAAGGTCCCAGAAGCCCGCGAAAACCAATTCCCTCGCGATCTTTCTTTTGGTTTTCAGATCCGTTTGCTGGTAGGAATAAATAATTTGATGTGCCTTATCGACCTGCCAAGCGCCTTTGAAGGTCAAGACATCGTTCTTGCCGGATTCTTTTTCTACTTCAAAGACGATTCTATTTTTAGGATCAAGACGCCATGCGCCGGCAAGCTTCGCGATTTTCGTGACGACCTTTTGATTGCTTTGCCTTTGGGTTAAAGATAACACCAAAGCATCAGGCTCAGCAGCTACGAGAGAAACTTTAAAGTCAAATTCCTCGTCCTTTTTTTCTGATTTGTACCGAATTTCGTGGCCGGAAGTCAATTCCCACCGGCCTTTTGTTTTTTTGAGGTTAGAGAGCATGCAAAATATTCTAGCTCATCCAGGGACAAACAGGAAGTTTTACAAAAACGAGGTTAAACCGAAACGCCTTTCTTTCAGCATTTGAAGCAGCTTAAGGGGGCCTGGGCGGTGGGAAAACAGGGCGGCATAACAGATCTGCGACATAAGCCAGCAGATCCAAATAACCCAAAATACATTGACCATAAAAATATAGAAGGAGCATGTCTTATAAATCGCCGCGTACGCCACCGCGCCGAGGTTGATCGCCATAACCCCCAGCTGCGGTAACACCGCGACAAACGGAAACCGGACCTTATCAAATTTTACCTTCGGTGTCACCTTGTAGTGGGGCTTAGATTTTGGAGACAGCGCCGCGAGCACAATCGCATAGATAAAATTGGGAAACTGGCCGCACCACATCCGGATCGATTTGGCCGTATGCTGTGGATAATGCGCCACGGAATACATAAAATAGCTTAAGCACAGCAGGATAAACCTCAAGGTTAAATAGTCGCGCCCCGGGTCATTAATTAAAAATTTTCCCGTAAAAAGCGACCAGCTTGGAAGAAAATAAAATATCGGCAGCACAAGCCCGCCGACCAGGTACTGAAACCCTGTCGTGAAATATTGTAATTTTTGAAAGCGCGTAAGGCCCTTTCTGAAAATTGGGTTGTCCCACAAAAGCATCCTCACGGAATCGGTGCACCACTGCTGTCTTTGGCGGTAAAAGCTCCATATTTCCTCAGGAGCGGTCCCCTTTGAAAAAGATTGGTCCACATAAACAGACCGCCATCCCCTGTCATGAAGCAAAAGCGATGTGTGTACGTCCTCGACCAGGTTCCAGGTGGAAAATCCACCGATATCTTCTAAGGCGCTCCGACGGTATATGACGGCCGAGCCGCACGAAAAAGCGGAGTTAAAAGCGTCTTTGCCTGTCTGCTCGACCTGATAAAACACGGTCTCGCGGTTTCCAAAAGGATCATTCTCCGAAACGCAAAAATTCTGCGCCGATTGGACAAAAGCCACATGAGATAGTTTAAAATATCCCATCATACGCTCTAAAATATCCGGATCGGCGACTTGGTCCGCATCCAACGTCAAAATAAATTTTCCGGTGGAATGCTCCAAACCATAATTGAGATTCCCCGCCTTACGGTCCTCTTTGACAGGCCGCGATAAATACCGGCAGCTGAATTCGGCGGCGGCATCACGCACTTCAGAAGACGCACCGTCATCAAGAATGTATACCCTCTTATGCGGATAGCGAATCTCCGCGGCACTCTTAATCGTCTCACGAACGATTTCCACGGGCTCCCCGCAAACGGTGAGAAAAATATCTATATCGGGCGCGTCTTTAAAATCGGTCATGGGACGAGAACGGTTAAACCGTCGCCTCCAAATGATTAAAATAGAAAGCGACAGCGAAATGAGGCAGATAATCTCGGCGATATAGAAAGGTATAAAAATATTCAGGTTTTCTTTGTTGATATGTCGTAGCAGCCAGACGAGGTAGTACAGCGCTATGACATGATACACAATGAAAAGCAGCCTGACGAAAATCTTCCGCGGGGTGAATTCTTTTTGGTTATGTCTGGAGTATTCGTTCATGTTTTAAAACCTGCACTTGGCGGCTGCGGTGAATTTCCTGGCCCAATAGCTCTCCCGCCCTTCCTGTTCTTCACGAAAATAAAATGCGGAGCCCTCAATAGACCAGTCTTTGTTGATCTGATATTCCAACTTGGCGACCCCCCGATACCCGGGCTCCGAATTCTGAGGCGAATAAGAGATTCCAGACTCAACCATGAAGAAAAGCCGTCTCGCGATCTTCCCTTTTACCTGCAGGACCCAGGAGTGACTGTCAAAAAAATTGGGCGTCCAATAAAAGGGACTGTCGGCTGAGTAATCCAGCAAAAAATGGCTGTACTTAAAATGCCACTCCAGCTCCTCGGCAGTCTGCGGCTTCCAAAAAATCCAGTCGATCTCGTTGTAAGCCGTCTTTTTTTCATTTCCGTCGGAATAATCACCGAAAGTAAAGCTCCCCAAATAGCGCAGACGGTCGGAAAAGCGATGAATCACCGTGCCGGTATAATCGTTCGTGCGGATGTTCTCAAAAATCGCGTCAATGTCACCGATGATATTCCATCCATAGATCGAGAAGGGGTCCTCAACATCCAGAAGGTTATGGCGGCTGAACGCGAAATAAAAGCCCGTGGATCCGGTGAGCTGATAATAAAGGTCCCCCTGGAATGTCTGACTGTCAGGAGCGCCGTCGTAGTCGTTATATTCGTAGTAAAACCCGCCTGACAGCTGGCTTGAAATTCTGTGATTAATCTTGCCACCGAATGAATTCTTGTCCACGCTGCGGCCATCTTGGAAAAACTGGTGATACCCATATTGAAAATTAAGCCGCGTCGACGGGGCCGGGTAAAACTCGAAACTCGTTCCATAACTATCGATGGACAGGCCCTCAGAATCGCCATAAAACGCGAATTGCGGCCTCAATACGGGTCTTAAAATATCGTACGCCTCGGTCAGTCCCTGCGATGCTTCCTTATTTTGCGGGTCAAGCCCCATGACCTTTTTGTAATTTGATAGAAGCCGGCTATAGTCTTCGGTCCATTTGCCAAGCCGCGCTTCATTCAAATAAAAGTCCGTGTCTCCGTTGCTTGCGGCGATAGCAATGGATACGATTAAGAGCGCCCCCATACTAAGAGAGGTTAATAGATTAAATTTATACTTTTTAGATGCCATAGAGACTATTTAATGATTTTAGAATAGGTGCAAAAAAAATATCCTTACCGAAGAACAGCAGTATATCACAAGCGTCGGAAAAGTCTTCATAAAAGACGTTATGTCCCAACCCCTCCCCTTAAAACCTTTGCCAAGCTCCATTACGATACACAACCGCCTCGTCAAGAGCAACGGATTCTGTGACGGCAAAAACGTCCACGTGATGCCTGGCCTCTTTGCGTGTGAAACCGGGCTTTTTGTAGATAGCGTGCTTGGCGCCGAGCGATAAGTGAATGCCACACATGCGTTCGTAGGTGCCAACATCGCTGACCGTGCGCTCTTGTGTAAAAGCGCGGTTCATGCCAAAGCCAAGCTCACGCACCCACACCTCCCCTTCATCAGCGCGAATATTGGCAAGGACCCGTTCAAACTCCGGAGTCGAATCGATAGCGTCCGTCACCCTGCCCTTGGTCACCACAAGGGTAATTGGCTTTTCGGGTTTATTGACCCCAAATGAGGTATCGCCAAAAGCAAAAACGCGCACGCGTCCGTTTACGGACTCTAGGTCCCGCGCTTCCGTAAAAACTTCGCCGATGGGAAACTGACCACCGACATTTTTCATGTCAGTATAGTCACCGACGTTTAGCTTCGCGGGTTCGAAGCCGGACGCGAAGACGAGGCGTTCACCACCGCTTTCAACTACCCCGACGCGCGCCTCGTCAATGCGCTTTTTAAGCGTGTGTCCCACGCCGCGATAATACTCCGGATCATAAGCCAGTGAGTCAATGTAGTACTGGACTTCCAGACCCAGCATACGGGAAAGATGCGGGTGCTCGATGACTTTGAGCGCTCGATTAAAAAGCTCGACGCGAAGGCGAAAAGCCTCAAGACGAAAATTTGTGGACTGGATGAGGACAACGAGATCAGAAGGGACGAG
>CAZDBQ010000038.1:0-2894 GCA_964503765.1 uncultured Planctomycetia bacterium
GCCCACAAAAGATACTGGGTCTGCCCCAACACCGCGAATAGTACGACAAACCAGGAAGAATCACCCTCTCGCAACGCGTCCACGATTTTAAAAAAAATGTTATCCCGGGAGCTGTCGCTGGGGTGGGGCTGATTGAAAACGGCCGGGCCAAACCCTTTTATCTTTTCAGTGACGACGACTAGGAAGTTGATCAGGCTTCCACTGACGCACAAAACTCCCAATAAAACCACCGGCCCGCTGATTTCCTGTTTCAGAAGGCCGAGGGTGATTCCGGTAAAAAGGGCGATATCCGTTAAAACGTCGGCGATCACGTCAAACCACCCACCAAAGACACTCCCTAAATTTTTGGCCCTGGCGATTTCCCCGTCACAATTGTCCAAGACGCAGGCGGCTTGATAGAGAGCGGCCCCGCCGAGTGAGGCAAGGTACTCGCCCTTTGAGAAGAAAAATCCCGACAGGACACCGCAGCCCAGGCTTAAAAGAGTGACTTGATTGGGTGTGAGTGGAGTTCTAAGAAGGAGACGACTAAGGGGTCTGGATAAAAACCGGTTTATTTGAAAGTCTTTTTTTGTCATGACACTCTGACTGTTTTTTTCTGGCCATGACGAGTGAGTATCCTCTTTAGATGGAAAAGAAATCGCTCAAGGTCTTTGGGTTGGATGTTGCCCAGGTTTGAGACGCGGAATAGCTTATTTTTAAACCGGGACTGCCCCGCATAAATAACAAAACCCTCTTTTTTCAATTCGTCATGCAGTTTTTCATAGGAAATAAAACCCGGCGTCCAGAGAGCAGTCAGGACGTGGGACCTGACTTTTTTTTCTACAAGAAAATTAAGCCCCAGATCCATGAACCCTTTTTCCAATAGTGCGCATTTGTAGGCGTAACGCTCTAACCGCCTCGTCAGCCCTTCTTTTAAAAGCTCATCGAGAGCTTTATTAAACGCGTAGAATAGTTGAACGGCGGGGGTGAAGGGCGTTTCGCCTTTTTCCTCAGCTTCCAGAATACGGGAAAGGTCCAAATACAGGGTTCTTGGCTTCTGTTTTTTAAGTTTTAACGCTTCTTTCTTGGAAACGAGCACAAAAGAAACTCCCGGAAATCCATG
The DNA here is from genome assembly GCA_964503765.1 of uncultured Planctomycetia bacterium. Taxonomy (GTDB): domain Bacteria; phylum Omnitrophota; class Gorgyraeia; order 2-02-FULL-51-18; family 2-02-FULL-51-18; genus CAZDBQ01. The sequence continues at coordinate 1,103 of CAZDBQ010000038.1, forward strand.
GAGGCATTTACCAGAGGTCCCCGCGCAAAAATCGATGGAATATTTTTTAAAGTCAATCTTCTCAGCGCCTAGAGAGCTGATAGCGTCGACCAGAAAAACTTTACCGTATTTTTTCGCGAGGGCCCCTACTTGGGCAATGGGGTTTAACATGCCGGTCGACGTCTCATGATGCACCATCGCGATCGCGTGAATGGCGGAATGATTCTTTAGGAGAGACTCTATTTTATCAAACGCGGGGAAGCCGCCAGGTTCGCTTGAAAGCACGTGCACGGGAGTATTGTGTATTTCGAGAATAGTTTTTATCCGGTCGCCGTAAACCCCGTTCGATAGCACCAGGATTTTTTTATTTTCCTTCGCGAAAGAGGAGAGCATCGCCTCCAGCGCGGTCGTGCCTGAGCCTGAGAAAATGGCGATCGTATGAGTTTTTGAAATACCGAAGATTTTAAGTATTTTTTCCCGGACCTGCCTTAAAACTAGAGAGAATTCTTCTTCTCGATGGCAGATATCGGGTTCGAGCAACGCGCGCCTTACACGCTCGCTAACGTTGACAGGACCTGGATTTAGAAGGACCCAAGGGCGGCCGTTTTTGGAGGTTGTTTTCATGGTAAGCTTTCTTAGGGGGATTATAGCAAATGGTACCCTAAAACCAAAGTATTGTGGGGGGGTTCGATTTTAGGGTACAATGCAAACTTATGTGCGGAATATTCGGATATACGGGAAATAAAGAAGCCCAGGATTTGATACTCCAGGGCTTAAAACAGCTGGAATACCGGGGTTATGATTCCTCAGGCCTCGCGATCCAGAATGGTTTAAGCGCTATTTCCATAGAGAAAACTCAAGGGAAAATAAAGGACCTTGAGCAAATCTTAAAATCCCACCCCCTGAAGGGGCACACGGCCATTGGCCACACACGATGGGCCACTCATGGCGTGCCTAGCAAGGAAAATGCCCATCCTCACCTGGATGACCAGAACGAGATCGCGGTCGTGCACAATGGCATTATAGAAAATTATTTTGATTTGAGAGAAACCCTGCAAGGGGAAGGCGCGCGTTTTCGGTCTGAGACGGACACAGAGGTCATCGTCCATCTTATTTCCAAATATTACAAAGGCAATTTAGAAAATGCTGTGAAGAGAGCTTTAAAGGATTTGAGAGGCACCTATGCGATCGCGGTGATCTGTTCCAAAGAGCCTGGAAGAATCATCGCCGCCAAAATGGATAGTCCTCTTGTTTTGGGGTTGGGTAAGGACGAGAATTTTCTCGCCAGCGATGTTTCGCCTTTGCTTGAACACACGAACCGCGTGATCTTTATTGAAAATGGGGAAGTGGTATCTTTGACTAAGGATTCTTTTAAGATTACCGGCTCTTCCGGAAAAATTATTTCCCGCGCCGCCACCAAGATTGACTGGGACATCACACAGGCGAAGAAAGGGGGCTATCCCCATTTCATGCTGAAAGAGATTTTTGAGCAGCCTGGGATTATTACGGCTATCCTCAGGGAACGGGTCCGGGGAACTAAAATTCATTTCGATGAGCTAAAGATTTCACCCTCGGAATTTAGAAAAATAAAAAGGATTGTGATTATCGTTTGTGGAACGGCGTATCACGCGGGCCTGACCGCCAAATACATTTTTGAGGAATTTACGGACATCCCCGTGTGGGTGGATACTTCCTCAGAATTTCGTTACCGCAATCCTAAAGTGGGTAAAGACACGCTCGTGATCGCGATTTCCCAAAGCGGTGAAACGGCGGACACGCTGGCAGGCGTACGGGAGGCAAAAGCCAAAAAGGC
>CAZDBQ010000039.1:0-3672 GCA_964503765.1 uncultured Planctomycetia bacterium
TAGTGGCTGCGCAAAAATAACTTGGAATTTAGGATACGCCATTTTTAAGGTAAAGCTGATTTTGAATTCCACACATACCCCGTTGGATAAATCGTATAGTTCCAATTGGGCAAGACTTGATGTCTTCTGATATTAATTTCCGCCATTTGTGCAGCATTGATTTTTATACCACGGGGGTATTTTTTCGTATTCAACCGCGCCCGCACTTTGAGGCCGGTTTGGGTTTTCGTCGTGCGAATGTATTTGAGCATGGTCTCAAAAGAACGCAGCGGTTTGCCAGCCCAATTGGTACTGATGAAACTGAACAGGCGATGTTCAATCGGATTCCATTTTGACGCACCTGTCGGATAATGACAAACCGTGACGGCGATGCCAAAGACATCACAAAGACGCTGCTGAATGGCATACTTCCAAGCACGAGGGCGGGACCCATTGCTGCCGCCCGCATCACAAAAAATCAACAGTTCTTTGATTTTTGGGTAGCGTCGAGTGCCGGCGTTGATTAACCAACAAACGATGCTGTCGACGGCAAACGCCGGCGTGTCATGCGAGGTGCCGACGACCACGAACCCATCATTGACGCCGACATCGTAAATGCCGTAGGGCGTGGTGATCGCGATCGCCGTTGAACGAAAATCATGATCACCAACCGCATCGGCTTGGCGACGCCAAACACGGCCCGGATTATAAAAGTTACCGATGAGTTCCTTTTGCTTACCGTCGACGCTGATCGCCGGTTCGCCCAAAGAGACGAAGTGCTTTTTCCTCTTGGCGATATACCTGAATTGTTGGTTGCGATGGGGATGTTGCGTCGCCGCAATGCTTTTGCGATTCGCTTTCAACGAGAAATCTAATTGTTTGAGTAGACGCGCGACCGTTCGTGGACTGGCCGGCATTTTTTGACGTTTGAGTTCTCGGCTGGTTTGGCGTGTACTCTTTCGCGTCCACTTGAGTGCGCTCATCGGATCACCAGCGATCTCATCTTCCATCAACGCTTCCAAGATGTTGAGGATGGCGCTTTTTTTTCGAGCCGATGCCGCCCGCCGCCCGCTTGGCGGACGCGATCGACTGTAATCTGTTGTGACGTCAGTTCTTGGCGGCCACGGGCAATGGTCTTCACGTTCATTTCGGTCAGCCGCGATACGATCACGTCACCCCCATGTCCTAATTTCATGGATTCGAAACCAGCATAGAGGCGTCGTTGCTTCTCATTCAAGGTGGCCAGAAAGGTCCACAACGCCTTCTGAATTTCTAGGGTCTCAAAAGCCGGTTCCGATAGTTGCCGATCAGCAGCAACCTCGAGCCTCTGCTTTTGGGTTTGAAACTGCGGTTTCCAGTTCTGAGGCGAGAGGTAAAGATAGCAACGCCCGAGGTTTTCACGTCGCAGATGACCGGAAGAAGTTAGCGTCAGCAGCGGCGATTGAACGCGGACATGTACAAGCGCCTCCAGTTCAGACGCGAAATATCCCGCTTCCGAGGCACAGACTAAAGCCTCGACCGTGTTGAGCAAAGAACCATATTGTGAAAAACCAATTTGATGGTAATTCCAAAGCCCATGTTCATCGTACTTGGCAATTTCATCCAGCGTATAATACTTGCCGGCATGAGAATAGCTTGCCCGATAGGTAAGGGATTTGAGCTTTCGACAGACCGTCATTTTAACGGTTGTTCCCAACGCTTTTTTCATGGCGTCGAGAGTCACAATTCTCTCACGATGAAACAAGGCTTCGAGAATTTGGGGTTGATACGCTACTGTTCGCATAATGTTACCATTGAGCTTTAATCTTCCGATGTAGCCTAATGGTAACATTATTTTTTTAAAAGTGCAAGGAAAATCAAACGTCTGAAATATGCTGTAAAATAAAGGGATTTATTATGTCATTGTCAAAATCTCCATTAGTTGTACAATCTCATTTTGTTACCATTGAGATCAATTGCTACCAAATTAATTTTTCGCAGCCACTTAATGTGGATTTTTACCGGTAATGACTGGTACCAGTTGAATCGCCAAACCGGCAGTGTCGCGCACCGTCCGCTGGAATTCGTTTCCCCAGAAACCAATGCCTTGCACGAAGACTCCGACCTTCCTTTAAAACCTTTAAAGGAGAGTCGGAGCTTCTTGTGGATCACCAACAACGCCGGCGTTTTTCGCTATGACCCGCGGCCGGGGCGGATCGAGAAAATTTTTCCCCCACCGGGTGAGCCACTATTCAGGCTGCATGCCATTTATGAGGACAACCATGGAGACGTATGGTTTGGCAGTTTCAGCAACTTATCGCCTAATGCCGCGACTTCACCTGCACAACGACATGCCCTCTACCGCTGGAATCGCCAAACCCAAAAGGTGACGGCATATCCGCTGCTCATTCCGGAAACCATAAAAGGCGAATGGCTTATGATCGTGCGAATCATCCAGGATCAGAGCGGCGCATTTTGGCTGGGGACCAACCAGGGTTTGTTTCGTTTTCATCCGCAGCGTGGCACGCTCAAAATTTTCCGGAATGAGTCAGTCCCCGATTTTCGGTTGAAGGTTTTAAAGGAAGGTCGGGGCGCCAGCTTGACCAACAATGAGGTGAAAACGCTGCTGGCGGATCCCCGGCAACCGGAGCGTTTTCTCTGGCTCGGCACCAATGGCGGCGGCTTGAATCGTTTCGACATTGCCGCCGAAAGCTTTTTGCATTACACGGAAGAGCGCGGCTTGCCCAACAACGTGGTTTATGGCCTGCTCGCTGACGAGGCCGGCAACCTGTGGATGAGCACCAACAAAGGCCTGTCGAAAGCCGTACTCACGCCGGATAGCAGAGAGCTCGTCAAATTCAAAAACTATGACGTTGACGACGGCTTGCAAAGCAATGAATTCAACACCAACGCTTATTTCAAAAACGCGCCGGGAGAAATGTTCTTTGGCGGCATCAAGGGTTTTAATGTTTTTCATCCGGACAGCATCAAGGAAAATTCCTGCGTGCCGCCGGTGGTGATCACGGATTTGCAGATCCGGTATCAGAGCGTCAAATTGGGGCAGCCGGGATCGCCTTTGCAAAAGACGATCAACACGACTGAGACGATTACACTGGCTTCCGAGGACAACGTGATGACTTTCGAGTTTGCGGCGCTGGATTATTCCGCGCCGGAGAAGAATTTGTATTCTTACAAGCTGGAAAACTTTGACGAGGACTGGAGCCGGCCCAGCCGCAATCGCCGCGCGACCTATACCAATCTTAAGCCGGGCCAATACGTTTTGCGCGTGCGCGGCAGCAACAATGACGGCGTGTGGAACGAAACAGGCGCCGCCATCAAGCTCATCATCACGCCGCCGTGGTGGAAAACCTGGTGGGCGTATACGCTGTACGTTATGCTCCTGACGGGTTTGTTTTACGGCCTACGGCGCTATGAGGTGAACCGGCAGCAGCTCAAATATGACCTCGAGATGAAACAGGTGTTGGCGGAGAAGCAGCAAAGCGAGGCCGAAAAGATGAAAGAGCTGGATCGCCTGAAGTCGCGGTTCTTTGCCAATATCTCCCACGAGTTCCGCACGCCGCTGACGCTGATCATGGGCCAGCTCGAAAGCATGAAAGCGCTGGCGGCGGAGACGATGCTCAAAACCAAGCTCGACATGGCCTGGCGCAATGCCCAACAACTGTTGCGTTTGATCAATCAGCTTCTCGATCTCTC